>JAFYIF010000311.1 GCA_017538775.1 Oscillospiraceae bacterium
GCGGAGGGACACGCCGCCCTCCACCGTGCCGCCGTGCAGGATGTGATGCTCCACCCGGACGCCGTTGACCACATAGGAGGCGTCCTCCTCGATCCAGCCGGGGTTGATCCAGGCGGAGACCGCGCAGTCCACCGTCAGACCTTTCACGCCGCCCAGGTCCACGTTGTTTTCCAGTAGCCGCTCCAGGTCCGCGTCGGCGCCGCAACGCACAAGGACGCGCTTGCCCTTGGCAAACGCCGCGTTGCCGTCAAAGGTCACCTGGAGCCGACGGCTCCCGTCCCCGGCGTCCAGACTCACGTCCTTGCGGAACACACAGTGATTCACAAAGGCGTATGCCCCGTCCGCCGTGGCGTGGACCGTGACCGGCCCTTCAAAGAGGCAGTTTTCAAAGGTGACGCCGCTGATGCACTCCAGTTCGGGCAGGACCGCGCCCCGGACATACCAGGGCTGCCCCGCCAGCGTCACGCGGGTGCGGCGGTCCGGGTCCTCCGTCTCGTTCCGGAACTCGGAGCCGTCGTACAGCAGCACGGAGCCGGTGGGATAGACCGTGAAGGCCGCGTGGCCCCGGATTTGCAGGGAGCCGTGCAGCAGGATGCGCCCCTGCTGGCTGCCGCTCAGGGCGCCGACCTCCAGATTCTGGTTGTTGTCCAGGCCGCCGTTCAAAATCAGGTCGCCGTAGACGCTGAGATCGCCGTCGTTCCAGATGTGGCCGCCCGCCGTCAGCGCCGCGCCGTGGGCCACGATCAGGCCGCTGCCCGGCTCTATGTTGATGCCCTGGGGCACGTTCCGGTCCTCCGTCAGCGTCACGCAGCAGTCCTCCCGGATGTACAGCCGGTAGAAGGCCGGGGTCTGGGAGCTGACGGCGTTGTCAAAGCCCGCCGCGGAGCGCACCTCCGCCGCGTAGCAGGCGTTGGCCGGAGCCCCCAGCACAGGGCAGTCCGCCGGGCGCTCCAGACGGCCCTCGTGGACGTAGACGAAGCCGCCGTCCGCGTCCTCGCCGTGACCCATGTCGTAGTAGCGGATCTCAAAGCGGCCAGCGTTGTCCACCCGGCCCTTAGAGGCGTCGAAGCTGCCGAAGGACCAGATCTCCACAAGGCCCTCCTCCTGCCGCTGCCAGTCGTTGTCCTCCGTGCCCGCCACTTCCGGCTCGGTCACCAGCGTGCCCAGGACCACCAGGCGGTTGGGGCTGCACGCTGTCATCATGCCGTTCTCCCCGTCCACGCGCAGGACGTTGTCCGGGGCGATGGTCAACGTGGCCCCCTTGGCCACGGTCAGGGTGTTGCCCACCTGGACCCAGTAGCTCTCCGCGCCCTCAGCCGGGCCGTCCAGCTCCACCCAGGTATTTTGCGCCCCGTCCCAGATGCGCCAGCGCTCCTCGCTGCGGGTGTTGATCCAGTAGCTCCCGAAGTCTTCCAAGCGCGTGTCCGCCGTGACGGTCACATCGGCGCAGAAGTCCAGGCGGTTGTAGCGGCTGGCCGGGTTGGTTTCGGTCCGCTCGCGCTGGACCTCCGCCGCTTGCTGGTATCCGGCAAAGTCGTAGACCTCCGCCGTGAACTCGCACCAGTTGCTGTCGTTGCCCTCCTGGTTCCAGACGGTGAAGAAGTCCGGGAAGCCCTCCAGGCCGCAGGGGCTGTAGTCCGCGCCGTAGCGGTCCACGATGCGCATATAGCCCTCGTTTTTGAACCAGCCGCCCTTTGGCACCGTGATGCTGCCGCCCCGGAATTCCAGCCCGGCGGAATTGTAGTTGCTCAGCTTCGCCCCGGCGCTCTGGCGGTAGTCCGTGTCCTCCAGCCCCATGGAGCCGTTGTTCAGTAGTTCGCCGCGGTTTTCCAGCGCGCCGCCGCGCATGTGGAAATTGGCCCAGCCGCCGTTGTCGCCTTCGCCCACGCCGGTGACGCCGCCGTTGGTGAAGCTCCCGCCGCCCAGGACGAGGGCGGGGTCAACCGTGCCGCGCGTCGTCCGCTCCTCCCGGACGCGCCGCCACCAGTGGCCGGCGTCCCGGAAACCCCGGAAGTCGGCCCAGTCTTCGTCGGTCTGCGGTTCGCCCGCCACGGATTCCAGATAGACCAGCAGTTTTACGTCCTCCGCCGGGTCCAGCCACAGATCGCCCTGGTTGCTCAGAACGCCGCTGCTCTCCAGGCGGGAGCCTTGGACCTCCAGCCGTCCGGTGTTGATGAAGCTGCCCGTATTGTTCAGGACGGAGGGACCGTTGATCTGGTCCAGGGTCTCCGCCCCGCCGTCATAGCTGACCCAGCCCGCTTCGCCCAGCTCCAGCCGGACGAGTTCCCGGTTGCGCAGCACGCCCTGATTGTTCAGGGTGGCGGCGCCCCGGACGTAGCAGAAGCCGCTATTGTCCAGCATGGCCGCCGCGCCGTTGTTCAGCACCGCGCCGGAACTCAGGTGCAGCTCGCCGTAGCGCCCGTCCTCGTCGCCGTTGGAGTTGGTGAAGCGCTCAAAGTCCAGTTGGAGCAATCCCTCGTTGTCCAGCCGCGCCTCCGCGCCCCAGAGTTCCAGCGCGCCGATGGCGTAGCTGTCCTCCGGCCGCTCGGACGCGTCCGTCTGGCGCACGCCGATGTGCAGCGTGCCCCGGTTGACCAGGACGGCGTTTTCCAGACACAGCCGGTCCGTCAGCTCCAGCGTGCCCTCGTTCACCAAGGCGTTGGTGGAATTCAGCCAGGCGGTACGGTCCGCCAAA
>JAFYIF010000312.1 GCA_017538775.1 Oscillospiraceae bacterium
GTCGTCCAGCGCCCCGGTCAGGTCCCGCAGCAGCCGCGCCGCGTCCGCCTCCGCCGTCCGGAATTGTTCCAGTTCCTGACGCAGCGTCTCCAGATCCCCTTCCAGCAGGGCGTCCAGCGCCGCGCTTCTGGCCTGTTCCGCCCGCTCCAGCGCGGAGCGCAAGTCCGCTGTCTCGGGTACGCGCTCCTGGATGTCCGCCAGCTCCTCCAGCGTCTCCAGCAGCAGTTCCAGGTCCTCCAGCGTCTCTTCCAGCGTCTCCGCTTCCGGCGTCAGCGCGGCGGCCGCGGCCTCCAGCTCCTCCAGCACGCCCTCCAGCGCGTCCCCGTCCAGCTCCGGCTCTTCCAGGGCACCCATGGCCCCGTCCAGGGCGTCCAGCGCGCCGGACAGCTCCTCCAGCGTGCTCCGCAGCCGGGCGCTGAGGGCCTCGGAGGGGCCTTCCAGCTGCGCAAACAGCGTGGAGGCCAGGGTCTCGCCGAAGCGGCGCTCCTGGGTCTCCAACGCCTCCAGGCCCGTCTGCACCTCCGCCCGGGCCGCGTCCAGCCGCTCCCGGGCCTGGGCCAGCGCCCCGTTGGTCCGCTCCAGAATGCGGCCGTTCAGCGCCGCGATCTTCTCCCCGTTCAGCTCCACCTGGACGCTGCGCTCCACCAGGCCCACCGCCGTGACGCTGGCCACGCCGTCCAGCCGCTGGAGATAGGGGATGATGTCCTGATCGACATATTCGCTCAGTTCGTAGATGTCATAGTCGTCCCGGCCCACCGCGATGTACATGGTGGCCAGCATATCCATGCTCAGCTCGATGACGGAAGGGGTCCCGGTCCCCTCCGGCAGCCCCGCCGCCACCCGGTTCACCGCCGAGCTGACGTTCACCATGGCCGAGTCCATGTTGGTGTCCGCCGCCAGGGTGAGCTGGACCATGGAGTAGTTCTCCGCGCTGACGGAGGAGACGGAGGTGACGTTTTTCACCGTGCCCAGGGCCTGCTCCATGGGCACCGTGAGTTCCCGCTCCACCCGCTCCGGGCTGGCGCCGGGGTAGGTGGTCAGCACCATCAGATAGGGCAGGCTGAGCTGGGGCAGCAGGTCCGTGGCCATGTTCGCCAGGCTGACCGCGCCCAGAGCGATGAGCGCGATCACCGCCACCAGCACCGTGAAGGGCTTTTTGACGCTCAGCTTTTCCATGCTCGCTCCCCCCCTGCTCCTCCGCCCGGCGCGGCTCATATAGAATCAGTATATTCGCAAGCGGGCCGGGATGGATGAAGGAATTGTGAATTCTGTGGAAACGGAGCCGCTTTCCAAAACTTATTCTTTACATTTTCCACCATTGGCGCTAAAATAGCAGGGCAACACGGCGCGACGGACGCCGTCCGGCCCCTGGCCGGGCAGAATCAGGAGGAGACCTTATGAACGAGCGCATCTTCATCAGCGCGGACAGCAGCTGCGACCTCTCCGGGGAGCTGCTGCGGCGCTTCGACATCCGCACCCAGCCCATGACCATCACGCTGGGGAACGAGACCTTCCTGGACGGCGACCACTTCACGCCGGAGGACATGTACCGGCGCTACCGCGCAGAGGGCATCCTGCCCCTGACCAGCGCCCCCAGCGTGCAGGACTATGTGGAATTCTTCCGGGCCATGCGCACGGCGGGCGGCCAGGTGGTGCATCTGACCATCAGCAGCGAGCTGTCCGCCTCCTACAACACCGCCCGGCTGGCGGCGGAGGAACTGGACGGGGTCTATGTGGTGGACAGCCGCCAGCTCTCCACCGGCGTGGGCCTGCTGGCCATCGAGGGCGCGGAGTGTCGGGACCGCGGGATGGACGCCGCCGCCATCGCCGAACACCTGCGGGGCCTCACCGACAAGGTGGAGACCAGCTTCGTGCTGGATACCCTGGAGTTCATGCGCAAGGGGGGGCGCTGCAGCAACTTCGCCGCCCTGGGGGCCAATCTGCTGAAGCTCAAGCCCGCCCTGGAGATGCGCGGCGGGAAGCTGAACGTCTATAAGAAATACCGGGGCAACATCGACCGGGTCTACCGGGAGTACATCGCCGAGCGCCTGGCCGGAAAGCGCATTCGCCCCGGCCACGTCTTCCTCACCGACTCCGGCGGCGTTGACGCAGCGCTGCTGCGGGAGCTGGAGGCGCTGGTGCGCGCCCTGATCCCGGTGCGGGAGGTGCACCACACCTACGCGGGCTGCACCGTGTCCACCCACTGCGGGCCGAAGACGCTGGGTGTGCTGTTTCTTGATGAGTGATGGCTTCCTCCCCCGTTCCGATGGAACGGGGGAGGATTTTTTGTCACAGCGTCAGCGTCCCGGTCTCGTCTTCCAAAAGCAGCAGGACCTTCTCCTGCCGGCCGGTCTGGACGTTGACGTAGAGGATGCAGTGCCGCCCCGCCGCGTCGGCGCATTTGAACTCGTGGCAGAGGGTCTCATATTGCCCGTCGGAGGGCACCAGCGCGGTCTGGACGGCCAGGATCTCCAGGTCCTCCGGCACCGTCGCGGATGCCTGAAGCGCGTCCAC
>JAFYIF010000313.1 GCA_017538775.1 Oscillospiraceae bacterium
GACTTTGTCGATGATTAAAGCGCAAAGCGCTGTGCAAATTCCTCATACGCCGCCCGGAAGGCGGGGCTGTCCTTCTCCCGGAGGCTGTGCATATACTCGTGGGTCTGGAAAGCGTCGGCCCGCAGCTCGATCATCGCCACGGCGATGTTGGAGCAGTGGTCGGAGATGCGCTCGCAGTTGGTCAGGATGTCGTTGAAGATGAAGCTCTGGTTGATGGTGCAGAGACCCTGCTTGAGCCGCTCCACATAGCGGAGCTTGATCTCGTCGCAGAGGTCGTCGATCAGCTCCTCCAGCGGCTCCACCCGGGCGGCCAGGGCCAGGTCGTCCTCGCAGTAGGCGGTGAGCGCCATGCCCGCCACCTGTTCCACGGCGGCGCACAGCACGTCCAGCTCGTGGGAAGCGTCCGCCCCGAACTGCGCGGCCTTCTCGAAGATCTCCTTCGCGCTGTCGGCCAGGTTCACCGCGTGGTCGGAGATGCGTTCGATGTCGGAGATGGTGTGCAGGTATTTGCTGATGGCCTTGTTCTGCTCCGGCGTCAGCTCCTGGCGCGTCACTTTCAAAAGGAAGGTGCCGATGGCGTCCTCGTAGCCGTCCACGCGCTCCTCCCGCTCCTGCACCGCGTCGTAGAGGGCCTGGTCGTACTGGAACAGCAGCCCCAGGCCGGTCTCCAGGGCGGTCTGGGCGGTCTGGGCCATTTCCGCGGCGGCCTGGGCGGACTGCTCGATGGCCAGGGCCGGGTAGCGGATGAAGCGCTCCTCCAGCTGGGGCACGCAGCGGGCCGGTTCCGGCTCCGCGTGTTCCGGCACGATGCGCCGGACCAGCGCCTCGATCTGGTCGATGAAGGGCATCAGGAGCAGCAGCATGGCCAGGCGCAGCAGGGTGTTCACCAGGGCGATGGAGACCGGAGTCATCATCCGCGTGGAGGCGGAAATGCCCAGCAGGGCGTGGATCAGATAATAGGCCGCGGCGCACAGCAGCACACCCAGTCCCGTTGCGATGGGATAGGTCAGGGCGGTGCGGCGGCCCTCCGGTTTGGCCCCGATGGCGGCCAGCAGGACCGGGAAGGAGGCGCCGACGCTGATGCCCAGCAGCAGGGGCAGGGCGGCGTCGAAGCTCATGGCCCCGGTGACCGACAGGGCCTGGACGATACCCACGGCGGCGGAGGCGGACTGGAGCAGCGCGGCGAACAGCGCGCCCGCCAGGATGCCCAGGAAGGGGTTGCTGAGGCTGGTCAGAACGCTGCGGAACCATTCGGCCTCGCCCAGTCCGCTGACCGCGTCCGACATGGCGCTGAGCCCGAACATCAGCACCGCAAATCCCATCAGGATGTCACCGAGATGGACCCGGCCCTGGTGCTTGGAGAACATCCGCAACAGGATGCCCACCGTCGCCACCAGGCAGGTCAGCGTCGCGGTGCTGAGCAGGTCGGCCACGCCGCCGGAGCCGTGGATGTAGCTCAGAGAGATGACCCAGCCGGTGATGCTGGTGCCCAAAATCGCGCCCAGGATCACGCTGATGCCCTGGCGCAGCTGCATCATGCCGGAGTTGACGATGCCGACGGTCATGACCGCCGTGGCGCTGGAGGACTGGATCACCGCCGTGACCCCGGTGCCCAGTACCACGCCCCGCAAAGGGGTGCTGCTCAGCCGGTACAGCACCGGCTCCAGCCGGTCGCCGGAGATCTTTTTCAGGCCGTCTCCCATCAGGCTGATACCAAACAGGAACAGGGCGATGCCGCCCAGAAGGGACAGGATTTCGGAAATGCTCATGGTGTCTCCAATGCGCAAAGTCATGCGCGGTTCGTTGTGAGTCAAAAGGGACGGTTCTCTTTGACTCATTTGTTTGTCTGGAGTTTGGGAAGCTGTGGGTTACGACGGGGGAAACCCTCAGTCAAATCGCTTGCGGGGGACGCGATTTGACAGCTCCCTTCTGCGGAAGGGAGCCTTGCTGGGCTCCCGCCGCTGCGGTCGTTTTTACGCAAGCGCTCCCGCCGCGTTCTCCCGCTCCTGCCGCCTGCGGGCGGCAGCCTCCGGGC
>JAFYIF010000314.1 GCA_017538775.1 Oscillospiraceae bacterium
AGCCAGGAAGGGCAGATAGTCCCGCAAGGCCCGGTCGATGACCGCCTCGTTCACCACCAGTCCCGCCGTCACGTTCCGGCACAGGCGCAGCACCGCGTCGGCGCAGAGGAAGCCCTCCGGCAGGCTGATCCGGCGGTTGGCGCTGTCGTCCAGGGTGCGTTCCATCCACTGCCCGGCGGCGGTCATCGGCGCGTTCATCGCGTCGGCCATCAGGTAGCGGGAGAGGGCGCAGATGCGCTCGCAGCGCATGGGGTTGCGCTTGTAGGCCATGGCGGAGGAGCCGATCTGCTGGCTCTCAAAGGGCTCCTCGAGCTGCCGGTCGTGCTGCAGCAGCCGCAGGTCGCAGGCCATGCGGTGGGCGCTCTGGGCGATGGAACTGAGGCAGTTCAGGATGCGGCTGTCCAGCTTCCGGGGATAGGTCTGGCCGCAGACGGCGTAGCAGCGGGCAAAGCCGAAGGCCCGGCACAGCCGGCGGTTCAGCTCGTCGATCTGCTCCCCGTCCCCGGCGAAGAGCTCCACAAAGCTGGCCTCGGTGCCGGTGGTGCCCCGGCAGCCCAGGAACTTCATCCCGTCCAGCACGCCGTCCAGCTCCTCCAGGTCGGAGGCGAAGTCCTGCAGCCAGAGGCTGGCCCGCTTGCCCACGGTGACGGGCTGGGCGGGCTGATAGTGGGTGTAGCCCAGGGTGGGCAGGGCCTTCCAGCGCTCCGCGAAGGCCGCCAGGCTCCGCAGCAGCGCCAGCAGGGAGGCGCGCAGCAGCCGCAGCCCCTCCCGGTAGAGAATCAGGTCCGCGTTGTCGGTGACGTAACAGCTGGTGGCCCCCAGGTGCAAGATCCCGGCGGCGTCCGGGGCGGCCAGCCCGAAGGCGTGGACGTGGGCCATCACGTCATGGCGCACCTCCCGCTCCCGTTGCCGGGCGGCCTCAAAGTCGATGTTCGTGACATTGGCCTCCAACTGGGCCACCTGCTCCGGCCTGATGGGCAGGCCCAGCTCCATCTCGGCCCGGGCCAGCTCCACCCAGAGCCGCCGCCAGGTCTCGATCCGGCGGCGCTGGGAGAACAGGGCCAGCATCTCCTCCGAGGCGTAGCGGGAGGACAGGGGGGACTCGTAGCGCTCGTACATGGCCCAGCCCCCTCAGCGCAGGATGATGCTGTCCCGCTCCGGCCCCACGGACACATAGCGGATCGGGCAGCCCACGGCCTGCTCCACCAGCAGCACATAGTCCCGGGCGGCCTGGGGCAGGTCCTCCCAGCGCCGCACGTCCCGGATGTCCTGCTTCCAGCCGGGCACGCTGACGCAGACGGGCCGGGCCGCGTCCAGGGCGGCGGGGAAGGGGAAGTCCTCCGTCTCCTGCCCGTCCACCAAATATTTCACGCAGACCGGGATCTCGTCCATATAGCTCAGCACGTCCAGCTTGGTCAGGGCCAGGGCCGTGGCCGCCTGGAGCTGCACGCCGTAGCGCGTAGCCACCAGGTCCAGCGCCCCCACCCGGCGGGGCCGTCCGGTTTTGGCCCCGTACTCGTGGCCCTCGGCCCGCAGCCGCTCGGCCTCCGGGCCGCTCCATTCGGTGACAAAGGGGCCCTCCCCCACGCAGGTGGAGTAGGCTTTCACCACGCCCACCACTTCGTCCAGCTTCGCCCCGGGCAGGCCGCTGCCCACCGGGGCGTAGGCCGCGATCACGTTGCTGGAGGTGGTGTAGGGGTGGATGCCAAAGTCGATGTCCCGCAAGGCCCCCAGCTGGGCCTCAAAGAGGATGGACTTGCCCTCGGCCTGGGCCTGCCGCAGCGCCGCCCCGGTGTCCCGGACGAAGGGGCGCAGCTTCGCGCCGTAGTCCTCCACCCAGGCCAGCAGTTCCTCCAGGCCCTCCGGCTCCGCGTCATAGACCCCGGTCAGGGTCAGGTTTTTCCACTCCAGCAGCTCGGCGATGTGCTGCCGCAGCCGCTCGGGGTAGAAAAGCTCCCCGGCCAGCACGGTCTTTTTCTGATATTTGTCGGAATAGAAGGGGGCGATGCCCTGCCGGGTGGAGCCGTAGCGCCTGTCCCCCAGACGGCCCTCCTCCAACCCGTCCAGCCGCCGGTGCCAGGGCAGCAGCAGACTGGCCCGGTCGCTGACGGCCAGGTTCTCCGGCCCGATGGCAACGCCGCACGCGCGCACTTCCTCGATCTCCTTCCAGAGGTTCTCCGGGTCCAGCGCCACGCCGTTGCCCAGCACGTTCAAAACGCCCGGCCGGAAAATGCCGGAGGGCAGCAGGTGCAGGGCAAATTTGCCGCGCTCGTTCTCCACCGTATGTCCGGCGTTGCCGCCGCCCTGATAGCGCACCACCACGTCATAGTCCTGCGCCAGCAGGTCCACCATCCGGCCCTTGCCCTCGTCGCCCCAGTTGATGCCGACAATCGCAGCGTTTCCCATCGTTCATCCTCCATCCCGGCGGGCTTGTCCGCCGTGTCGTTTCTATTTGTATGCACTGTCCGTTCCGTTCGGAATGCAAATACTATTTATACTCTACCGGGGCCGGAAAGTCAAGCGCGGGCAGGTGAATGAAAAAAGCCAAATGCCATCTTCCCATTTGGCGCTTTCTGTGCTATACTGATTCAGTTATAAACTTCAAGCGAACAGAGAACATGGGAGGGATCAAGATGCCTGACACCTACATCACCGTGCCCGGCGGGCAGGGCGACATTCACATTTCCGAGGACGTGCTGGCGGTCATCGCCGCCGCCGCCATCCGCGAGACCGAGGGC
Organism: Oscillospiraceae bacterium; assembly: GCA_017538775.1. Lineage (GTDB taxonomy): Bacteria > Bacillota > Clostridia > Oscillospirales > Oscillospiraceae > RGIG7114. Next base: position 2,739 of record JAFYIF010000314.1, read on the forward strand.
GTGGCCGCCATGACGGCCCTGGCCGACGGCGGCGCGGCCCGCAAGGGCGCTGGCCGGGCGGCGCGCATCCGGCTGGAGGACGGCGTGGTCTACGCCGACGCGGCCATCTATGCCCAGTACGGCGACAGCATCGCCGCCATCGGCGAGCGGGCGCAGAAGGCCGTGGCGGACGCCGTGGAGAGCATGACCGGGCTGAAAAGCGTCGTCAACATCTATGTGGCCGGCGTGAGCTTCGACAAATAAGGGGCGGACCATGACCAGAACGACAGCCAGGGAGCTGGCGATCCTGCTGGGCTTCTCCGTGGCCCCGGACGAGACGGCGGCGGAGGCGGCGGAGCGCTTTTTCGAGCCGGAGCACTACGCCAGCCTGGCGGGGGAGAGCCCGGTCTTTGACGAGGCCCCCGGCCCGGCGGAGCTGGACTACATCCGCCGGGTGGCCGCGCTGATGACGGAGCGGAGAGCGGAGCTGGACGGCTACATCCGCCGCTATGCCCACGGCTGGCGGCCCGAACGCATCTCCCGGGCGGCGGCGGCGATCCTGCGCTGCGCCATGTGCGAGATCCTCTATGTCCCCGACGTGCCCACCGCCTCCGCCATTGATGAGGCTGTGGAACTGGCCAAAAAATACGAACCGGCGGAGACCGTGGCCTTTCTCAACGGCGTACTGGGCGGTTTCGTGAAGGGCGAGGTGCCCGCCGAAGGGCAGGACGCGGAGCCATGAACGAGCGCAGCGTCCTCCGCGTGGCCGAGGTCAACGCCCTGGTGAAGCGCCTGCTGGACGGGGAAGCGGCGCTGCAAAACCTGGCCGTGGCGGGCGAACTCAGCAACTACAAGATCTACCCCTCCGGCCACCACTACTTCACCCTCAAGGACGCGGACAGCGCCCTGCGCTGCGTGATGTTCAAAACCAGCGCGGCGCGTCTGCGCTACCGGCCGGAGAACGGCCTGCGGGTGACGGCGCTGGGGCGGCTGACGGTGTTTCCCCGGGACGGGGTCTATCAGCTCTACTGCACGGAGCTGATCCCCCAGGGCGTGGGGGACCTGCAGCTGGCCTTCGAGCAGCTCCGCCGCCGTCTGGGGGAGGAGGGGCTCTTCGACCCGGCCCACAAAAAGCCCATCCCCCGTTTCCCCCGGCGCATCGCGGTCATCACCAGCGGCGCGGGCGCGGCGGTGCGGGACATCATCCGCGTGGCGGGGCGGCGCTGGCCCATGACGCAGCTGTGCATCATGCCCGTGCGCGTCCAGGGGCCGGAAGCGCCCCCGGAGCTGGTGGGCGCGCTGAACTACGCCAACCGCTGGCGCGTGGCCGACCTGATCCTCATCGGGCGCGGCGGCGGCAGCATGGAGGACCTCTGGGCCTTCAACGACGAGCGGGTGGCCCGGGCCATCTACAACAGTACCATCCCGGTCATCTCCGCCGTGGGGCATGAGCCGGACGTGACGATTTCTGACTATGTGGCGGACCTGCGGGCCGCCACGCCCAGCAACGGCGCGGAGCTGGCCCTGCCGGACCAGGCGGAAGTGCGCGCTTTCCTGGCCCACGCCGCCGCCCGCTCCGCCCAGGCCCAGCGGCGGCGGCTGGAGAGCCT
>JAFYIF010000315.1 GCA_017538775.1 Oscillospiraceae bacterium
CAGAGCGGCGGCTGGACCTGATCGTCTACAACGTGCAGCTGGCCTCCCGGGACTACGCCAGCCATGCCGCGTCGCTGGAGGCTCTGCGGGACATGGGCTTCCAGGTGGTGCCCTTCCGCCTCTATGACGACATCCGCGCCTGTGTGGAGCAGATCGACTGGATCGGCGAACACCGGGACGCCTTTCCCTATGAGATGGACGGCGCGGTGATCAAACTGAACGACCTGGCCCAGCGCGCCGCCCTGGGCAGCACGGCCAAGGCCCCCCGCTGGGCAGTGGCCTACAAATATCCCCCGGAGAAAAAGCAGGGCCGCGTCCTGGACATCACCGTGCAGGTGGGGCGGACCGGGGTGCTGACGCCCAAGGCGGTGCTGGAACCCATCCGCCTGGCGGGCACCACGGTCTCCAACGCCACGCTGCACAACCAGGACTTCATCGACCGGCTGGACGTGCGCATCGGGGATACGGTCTGGGTGCAGAAGGCCGGGGAGATCATCCCGGAGGTGGTGGCGGTGGACAAGTCCCGCCGCCCGGCGGAGGCCGTGCCCTACCGGCTGCCCGCCGTCTGCCCGGAGTGCGGCAGCCCCGTGGTCCGGGACCCGGATGGGGCTTTCCTGCGCTGCACCGGCGCGGAGTGCCCGGCCCAGCGGCTGCGCCACATCGTCCACTTCGCCGCCAAGGACGCCATGGATATCGACGGCCTGGGTCCGGCGGTGGTGGAGAGCCTGGTGCACGCGGGGCTGGTCAAAAACCCTGCGGACCTCTACTATCTGGACGCCGGGCGCGTGGCGGAGCTGGAGCGCATGGGCAAAAAGAGCGCGGACAAGCTCCTGACCGCCATCGAGGCCAGCAAACAGCGGGGCCTGGCCCGGCTGCTGAGCGCCTTCGGCATCCGGCAGGTGGGCGAAAAGGCGGGCAAACTGCTGGCCCGGCGCTATCCGGACCTGGACGCCCTGCTGGCGGCCTCTCCGGAGGAGCTGATGGCGGTCCCGGACATCGGCGCGGTGACGGCCCAGTACCTGACGGACTGGTTCGCCGCCGAGCAGTCCCAACACCAGATCCGCCTGCTGCGGGAGGCGGGGGTCTCCTTTGAAAGCCGGGAGCAGGTGGCGGACACCCGCTTTGCCGGAAAGACCTTTGTCCTGACCGGGACCCTGGAGCACTATACCCGAGACGAGGCCAAGGCGCAGATCGAGCGCTGCGGCGGCAAGGTCAGTTCCTCCGTCTCCAAAAAGACCTCCTACGTCGTGGCCGGGGCGGCGGCGGGCAGCAAACTGACAAAGGCACAGAGCCTGGGCATCCCGATCCTGAGCGAGACGGAATTCCAGGCCATGCTGGAATGAACGAAACGATTCCTCCAGGCATAGGATGGCCCGAGGCGCGAGCCTCGCACACCCTTTGCATGGAGGAATTCATTTTGGAACTTGAAACCGGCCAGACCGGAACTTGCATCGGCACCCAGGGCAACGAGCGCTGTTCCTACCGGGAAGGCGCGCTGAACGCCTGCGCCCCGCTGGCGCTGGCCTATGTGCCCATGCAGCAGTCCGCGCAGCCCGCCTACGAGACCTCGGAGGCCCTGCGGCGCGGCACCCTGTTTCCCGGCCTGGATCTGCCGTTTATGAACCTGGTCAACACGAAGGACGTGACGGATACGCCCCTGGGCGAGCTGATGGCAATCGGCTTTGTCACCCACGAGCTGCGGCTGTATCTGGACACCCATCCGAATGACAGCGCGGCCTTTGCCACCATGAAGGAGCTGCTGAACCTGGAGCAGGAGGCCCACCGGCGCTATGTCAAACGCTACGGCCCTCTGACCCCCGCGGACCTGGCGGACAGCAAGCGCTTCGACTGGCTCCAGGACCCCTGGCCCTGGCTGTATCGGAGCTGAGGGAGGGGCACGCAATGTTTATCTATAAAAAGACGCTGCAATATCCTGTGAAGATTGCCAACCCCAACCCCGCCCTGGCGAAGTTCATCATCAGCCAGTACGGTGGCCCCGACGGCGAGCTCGGCGCGTCCCTGCGCTATCTCAGTCAGCGCTTTTCCATGCCCTGGCCGGAGCTGCGTGGGCTGCTGACCGACATCGGTACAGAGGGGTCCCGCTTGCACAGGGGGGCCAAAAACCCTTGTAAATCAACGCTTTTTTCGACCCCGGATGCGCCGGATATCTCCGTGTCATGCTTGCACCCGGGGGTTTCCGGGGCGTTTTCGCCCTGGATCTTGTCCTTCAGCCGGGCCAGACGCTCCAGCACGAACACCCATTTCATGGGCAGAAGATTGAGCCGCACTTCCACTTGGCAGTTCGGATAGACCACCATATGATCCAGAATATTCTTGTAAAACACCTCGCTGTCCGTGTCGCCGCTGAGCATGGCATTCACCCGTTTTCGCACATCCGCGCTGAGCTGTCCGGTGTCGTAACGCAGCTTTTCCTTCTCCCGCACCGCGTCAAGCCGGGTCTGCAGGCCGGCTAATTGCCGGTCATAGCGTTCATTCATCATACGCATCTCCTCCTTGGTGATACTTTGGGAAAAGAAGGCGTCCAGCACGTCTTCTTTTTTCTTTGTGAGCTGCTCCATCTCATGCTCCAGCTTCTCCGCGTTCTCGGCGCTCCCTTGTTCGCCCGCCTGGATAGCCTCCACCGCCAGCGCCGTCACATTGTCCGCGATCCAGTTCCGGTCCAGGTTCAGCGCGGCCACAGCCTGCTTCAGCATATCCAGGGCCAGCTCGTCCCGGACCATTTTGCCGATGTCGCAGCCCACCTCGTTTCCCTGCGTGTCGAAGTGCCTGGTGCCCGCGATGGTGGCGGTATAGCAGCCCCAGCGCCTGTAGAAGCTGCCGTCCTGCCGCTTTTTCTTCCGGGACACAAAGCTGGCCCCGCACAGGCCACATTTGATCTTCCCGGAGAATATGTAGCGGTTGGAGTGCCCGGAGGACTGTTCCCCGTGGAAGTTCCGGCGTTTCAGCTCCGCTTGTACGATGTCCCACAGCTCCCGGTCAATGATCGGCGCATGGTGGTCCGTCAGCACGATCAAGGGTTCCTCTCCGTGGTTGTACTTCTTGGCATGGGTCAGATAGTCCGGGGTATAGGTCTTTTTCTGGACCAGATCCCCCACGTATTTTTCGTTCCTGAGGATCTTGACGATATGACTGTTGGCCCAATTCGTGTTGCCGGAATAGGTCTTTACTCCCGCTTCCCGGAGTTCCCTGGCGATCACGGAGGTGCCTTTCTTCTCCACGCCGTACTTGTAGAAAATCTGCCGCACCACCTCCGCGCCCGCCGGATTGATCGTCAGTTTCCCGTTCGTCAAGTCGTATCCCAGCATGGAGCGGCCAAAGACCACGCCCCGCTCCATCTGCCGGGTCTGTCCCCATTTGACCCGGGAGGAGGTTTTTCGGCTCTCCTCCTGGGCGATGGAGCCCATGATGGAAAGGCGCAGTTCCGCGTCCGGTTCCAGGGTATTGATGCCGTCGTTCATGAACAGCACGCCCACGCCCAGACTTCTCAGCTCCCGCGTATAGCTGATCGTGTCCAGGATGTTCCGGGAAAAGCGGCTGACCTCCTTGGTGATGATGAGCCGGAACTTCCCCAGGTGGGCGTCGTTGATCATTTGATTGAACTGCGTCCGCTTCCTGGTGGACGTGCCGGTGATGCCCTCGTCGGCGTACACGGCGAAAAGTTCCCAATCCGGCTGACGGGCGATGTACTCCCTGAAATACCGTTGCTGGGCCTCAAAAGAGTTGGCCTGATCCTCCTTGTCCGTGGACACGCGGCAGTAGCTGGCGACCATGATCATCTTGCTTCACCTCCCGGGAACAGTATCGCATCCATGCCCGGATCTGACAAATGTGCGGGGCAGCGGTGGGGGTTCAACCATGCGCTATCTGCATCGTCTTTGCGCTTTCAGCTTTCCTTCGGCATAGCGGTATTGCATTTCGCTGAGCATTCCGGCCTCCTTCAAGGCCAGAAGGATGGCGTTCTGGAACACAGAAAGGAATTCGGGATCCTGCTCTCTGTTGATCCTTCGATCGTTCTCGACAGACTGTAAGACCGCCCGGTCTTGCATGGACACAGCCCCCTCTCCACTACAGCTTATGCGTTTGGCAGGCGGAATCGTTCTCCGCGGGCAAATACAAAACGATGCGGTTCGGACCGTTTCGCTTTGGGCGAATACGGCAACTCCATCAGTCCGACGCCATTCTCCTGGGACGGTCCCATTCTATCAGCGACGTACCGGTTTGTCCGATTCTCAGGCAGAATTGCAATTTGTCCCCAAAAAAGCAAAAATCGCGCATTTTTGCGCGACAAGCAAAGCGAAACGTGATAGGATGCGGGAAAACAGGGGATACCAGAAGAAAGGGGCGACAGATCTTGAACGAGATCGGAACGCGGATTTACCATCTGCGGGATTACCGCTGCATGACCAATCGGGAACTGGCCGGGAGGATCGGGATCAGCGAATCGCAGCTCTCCCGCATTGAGCGCGGGAAGACTGCCACGGTCAGCAGTGACATTCTGACGGGACTGTCCAGAGAATTCAAGGTCTCCGCGGACTACATCCTCGGCCTGTCCCCGACAAAGGAGAACAGCCATGTCCTGTCGGAACTCCGGCTTTCTGAGGCAGCCTGCGAAAAGCTCGTCCGGCGGGAGATCGACGGAGAAACGCTGAGCCGTCTGATGGAGCAGAAGGAATTTGAAAGCGTCGTCAGACTGTCGCGGGCATATTTCACTGACGTGTATGCGGAAGGGACGGCCTACCGCAACACCATTCTTGAAGTCGGCGCGTCCTTTCTCCGGGATCACGCGGCGGAAACGGACCACGCAGAAGCGGTGCGCGTCAAGGCCGGAGACGTGGTCCACGCCAAAACGCGGGACCATGAGATCGAGTTTACACAAATCCAGCGACTGATGAAGAAAGCGCTTGCAGGAGCGAAAGCGCAATATGAGCAGGAACAGGCGGAACATGACCCTGCTCTGAAACGCCGCTTCGCCACGCAGCAGTTCGCAGCCAGACTCCGGGAAATCGCGGAGGAGGTTCACGCCGCGGAAGGCACGGAAGAAGAAAAGCTGGATCGCCTGACAGACCGTATGATGGACGAAATCCAACATAAGTGCGGTTTGCCGGACTGGGCGGCAAAGCCCCTGAAGCCGATCTATAAACGGATTATCCGCGCGACGGGTAAGACCGGACAAAAGACAGAAGACGAAGCCGAAATTGACGCTGTCGAATAACGTGCGTCAATACGCATGTTCAGCGATTTTGAGATTGACTGCTTTCCATAATCCTGATATAATGAAATCGAAATTAATGCGGCAATACGCATTGTTTGCGATTGGAGGGAAGGACTTGATCCCACGGGACCGCTATCTCAACAAACTCATCAGCAAAAAGGAAAACGGAATGATCAAGGTCATCACCGGGATCCGCCGCTGTGGGAAATCCTATTTGCTGTTTGAGATCTATCATCAATATCTCAATTCCATCGGCGTACCGGACGATCATATCATTGAGCTTACGTTGGACGATGACCTGAACGCCAGATACCGAAATCCGCTGGAGCTTGGCACGTATGTCCGCAGCCTGGTTTCTGCTGATGCGGGGTCCATGTATTATGTGTTTCTGGACGAGATCCAGAAGGTAGTGACGATTGACAATCCCTACGTCCCCGGCGGTATGGATCAAATCGGGTTCGTGGACGTTTTGCTTGGGCTGATGAAGCTCAAAGCGGATGTATCTGTTGCAGGTGTGGTTCAATCTGTCCGATGAAGGGACGGAGGACGCCATTTATGACAGCTACGCCATGCGGAAGTTCGTCGGGATCAATTTTCTGGAGGAAAATGCTCCCGATGCGACTACGCTGCTGAAGTTCCGTCGGCTACTGGAAGCGCACGGCCTGAACAAGCTGTTTTTCGACGCCATCAACCGTGTCATGGTGGAAACCGGGCATATGCTCAAGGGTGGAACCGTCGTTGATGCGACCATGATCAACGC
>JAFYIF010000316.1 GCA_017538775.1 Oscillospiraceae bacterium
ATCAGGACCCCCTGATCCGCCCATTTCTTCAGATAGCCGTTATCCGGAATATAGCATCCCAGATCTTCATGCAGTTCTTTGTAAATATTCACAAGAGACGGCGGTATGGCTACCTCCGGCCGTACAGAAAAGCAAAGGCCGTGAGCCTGTCCCGGCTCGTGATACGGATCCTGTCCCAGGATCACCTCGGTGGGCGTCGGCTCTTCGGTGGGCGTCGGTTCTTCCGTAGGCGTCGGTTCCTCCGTCGGCGTGGGTTCCTCCGTCGGCGTGGGTTCCTCGGTGGGTTCCGGCTCCTCCGTGGGTTCCGGCGCGTCTGTGGGTTCCGGCTCCTCCGTCGGCGTCGGCTCCTCCGTCACCGCCGGTCCCTCCGTCGGCTCCGGCGCTTCGGCGGAGACCGGCAGGGCGGCCAGCAGCAGCGCGACGCAGAGGAGCAGACTGAGGCTCATTTGAATGGGATGCTTCATCTCTCTCCCTCCCAGGCGCTGCGCTCAGAAGCCGAAGGTGTGGGGCAGCAGTTCATGCAGGGGAAAGGCCACATAGCTGCCGTCCCCCCGGGCGGCGACCACCCGCAGGTCCGTGGAAAACTCGCTGAGCACCTGGCGGCAGGAGCCGCAGGGCATACAGTAGCCCCGGCTGTCGCCCCAGATGGCGATGCGCACAAAGTCGGTGCGGCCCTCGCTGACCGCTTTCACCACGGCGCAGCGCTCGGCGCAGATGGTGTCCCCGTAGGCGGCGTTCTCCACGTTGCAGCCGGTGAACACCGTCCCGTCGGCGCACTCCAGCGCCGCGCCCACGGGGAAATGGGAATAGGGTACATAGGCCCGGGCCGCGGCGGCGCGGGCCAGGTCCAGCAGCAGCTGATCTGTCATGGTCGGCTCCCTCCTTTTCACTGGTCCAGATGGACCGTCCACTCCCGGAAGTTGTAAAACAGGTCGAACTGCGTGGCGATCAGTCCGCTGACCACGCCCCGGTGGGTCAGCACCTGGCGGCGCTCGAAGCAGACGGGCACCAGCAGCGCGTGTTCGGTGATGTAGTGGACCACCTCCTGAAAGCGCTCATAGCGCTCCGTATCCGAGGCAGCCAGGTAGGCGGAATACAGGCGGGTGTAGTTGTAATCCTGGTTGCGGAAGAAGTTCTGCCCCCAGTCGATGTTCTGCCAGTCGCTCATGCCGGGGATGCGGAAGAGATAGCTCAGGTTCCAGTCCGCGCCCATGCGCACCTCGCCGTAATAGAGGTCGAAGTCCCCCTTCTTGAGCGTGGCCAGGTACTCGTCCCAGTTCAGCTCATAGAGCCGGGTCTGCAGGCCCGCGGCGTTCAGGCTGTCGGCGATGGCCCGGGCGGCGGACAGCTTGGCGGCGGAGTCGTTGTTGACGATGAGCTTGATGTTGGTATCCAGCGTGGCGCCGGACAGCTCCAGCTCCAGCACCCCGTCCCCGTCCGTGTCCGTGAAGACCTCGGCCAGCAGCCGCTCGGCCTTCCGGGGGTCGTAGGCGTAGTCGGCGGCGTAGACCGCGTCGTAGAGCTGGGAGCGGGGGTGGACCGGCAGCACGGCGGGCACGCCGCAGTCCGTGCCCATCAGCACCCCGGCGATGTAGGCCCGGTTCACCAGATGGGTGAGGGCGGCCCGGGCCTCGGCGCTGTTGAAATAGCGGCTGTACTGGTTCACGCCCAGGAAGTGCAGATTCGTGGTGTCAAAATAGCGGATGTCGTTGCTGCTGCCGTAGCCCACGTTGTAGATGCCCGTGGGGTCGTTGGTCACGATGTCCAGGCTGGCGTCCTCATAGGCGGTGATGCGGGTGCTGGCGTCCGTGTAGTCCCGGAGGTAGATGGTGTCCAGGGGCAGGCTTCCGGCGTAGCGGTAGCAGATGTTGGGCTCCAGGGCGCTGCGGTCCCAGGTGAACCAGTAGGGGCCGCTGCCTACGGGGCTGTTGTTGTAGTAGTCCCCCCGCTTGATGATGGGCACCGTCAGCAGGGCGGGCAGCATACTGTTGGCGTAGCTGGTGGTGATGGCGAAGCTGTAGGAATCCAGGGCGCTGACCCCGACGATGAAGCCCAGCCGCCCTTTGTAGTAGTCCGCGTTCCGGGCCGTGGAGATGGAGTAGGCCACGTCCCGGGCGGTCAGGGGCGTCCCGTCGGCAAAGCGCAGGTCCCCGCGCACCTGGAAGACCCACCAGATGTAGTCGTCGCTGGTGTAGGAGCTGACCACATCGCTGCGGACGTTGAAGTCCTCGTCCAGATAGAAGACGCTGTCATAGAGCAGGCTCCAGAGCTGCATGTTCACCACGCTCTCCGCCCGCACCGGGTTGACGGAGGCGTTGGGGTCGAAGTTCACGGTGAAGACCCCGTCGGCGCTCTGGCGCTGGAGCGTCAGGCTCTGGCCCTCCGCTTCCGCCTCCTGCGGCGCCTCGGTCTCCGCCGGGTCCGGCTCCTGCTCCTCCGGCTGCGCCGGGTCTGTCTGCGCGCCGCAGCCGCCCAGCGCCAAGGCCAGCGCCAGCAGCAGCGCGATCCATGTCTTGCTGTGCTTTCTCATCCCATCGCCCTTTCGGTCCTTCGTTTTTTCTCTCACATCAAAATGATATTCCTTCTGTTTTCAATCCCCCGGCAAGGTGATGGCCGCCGCCATGCTGCCCCGGTGCTCCCCCACCACCCGGTGGGACCAGAACTTTTCCGGAGCGCACATGGTGCATTCGCTGGAGACGGCGATGTTGGCCGGGTCCAGGCCCAGCTGCCGCAGCCGCCGGGCGTTGGCCCCCCGCAGATCCAGCAGGAAGCGATCCCCCCGGGCAAGGGCCAGGTCCCCCAGCGCTTCGCCCAGCCAGCGCGCCGCCGCCTCCGTCACCTCCGGGCCAACTTCAAAGCAGCAGCGCCCGATGGCCGGGCCGATGGCGGCGGAAATGCGCTCCGGCCTGGCCCCCAGCGCCTGCATGGCAGCCAGGGCACGGCCCAGGATGTCCGCCACGCTGCTGCGCCAGCCGCAGTGGACCGCGGCGATGACCCCGGCCTGAGCGTCGCACAGCAGAGTGGGCACGCAGTCGGCGGTGAAGCAGATCAGCGTCAGATCCCGCTCCGCGGTCACCAGCCCGTCGGCGTCGTAGGGCACGGGCGTGTGCAGGGTGTGGATGTCCGCCGCCGTCACCGTCCGGACGGCGCTGCCGTGGACCTGGTGGGGGAAGACCATGCGATCCATGTCAAAGCCCAGGGCCTCGGCAAAGCGCTTGTAGTTCTCCGTCACGTTCGCCGGTTCGTCCCCCCGGTGCTCGCCCAGGTTCAGTCCTCTGAGGTAGTCCCGGCTGACCCCGCCGTAGCGGGTGGAAAAGCCGTGGCGCGTGGAAATCACCGGCGCGGTCTGGTAGACGACGCCGTTGGGGTGTCGGTGTTCGATGAATGTCATAGGCCCTCACAAGTCCTTGCACGACGGTTTGTTCCCGGTCGGCGTGATACCATTATAATTATAGCACCGGAAAAAGCCCCGGTCAAGTAAACACAGGGGACGGTTCTCTGTAAAGTATGTGTCAAGTGTTAATTGGCAAAGTTCTGACCGATACGAGATCGGCGTTTGTAGCAGTAGATATGCGGCCATTGGGTATAGCAAACCAAGCCCCTGTTGGAGCCGACGGTTTTCTGAGGTATCAGTAGTTCAGTTCGG
>JAFYIF010000027.1 GCA_017538775.1 Oscillospiraceae bacterium
GATGGCCGGGAGTCTGCGCTGCGCCTCCCGCCGGGGGCTGATCGAGCGCTTTGACTCCACCATCGGGGCGGGCAGTCTGCTTTTCCCCTTCGGCGGGGAGACCCGGCGCAGCCCGGCCCAGGCCATGGCCGCCCTGCTGCCCGTCCTGCCCGGCCAGCACACGGATTCCGGCAGCGTCATGGCCCAGGCCATGGACCCGGAGGCCATGTGCGCCAGCCCCTATGCCGGGGCCTACGGCGCGGTCTACCGCTCCGTCGCCAAGCTGGTGGCGGCGGGGGCGGACTATCAGAAAGCCTACCTGACCTTGCAGGAATTCTTTGAAAAGCTCCGGGACGAGCCGGAGCGCTGGGGCAAGCCCTTCGCCGCCCTGCTGGGGGCGCTGGACGCCCAGATGGAGCTGGGCGCGGCGGCCATCGGGGGCAAGGACTCCATGTCCGGCTCCTTCCTGGACCTGGACGTGCCTCCCACCCTCATCAGCTTTGCCATTGCGCCCATCCGGGCGGGTGAGCTGCTGACGCCGGAGTTTCAGGCGGCGGGACATCCGGTGTACCTCTTCGTCCCGGACCGCAGCGGCGAAACTGCGCCCACGGCGGCCTGGGAGCGCTTCCAGGACTGCCGCCGGAAGGGTCTGGTGCTGTCCGCCCGGGCGCTGGAACACGGCGCGGCGGAGGCCCTGATGCAGATGGGCTTCGGCAACCGGGTGGGCTTCCGGGCCGCGCCGGGGACGGAGGGCTGGATGTACACCGGGGGGGCCGTCGGGGACGCCGGCCCCTACGACAATCCCGGCTGCATCCTGGCGGAGCTTTCCGAGGAAGTGGCGCTGCCCGGCGCGGTCTTCCTGGGCGAGACCGTCGCGGAGCCGGTTTTGGAACTGGAAGGCGAGCGGGAGAGCCTGGACGCGCTGCTGGCGCGCAACGAGGCGGTGCTGGAGGACGTGTATCCCACCTGCACCGAGGAGCGCGCCGCAGCGCCCACCTGCACCTGGAGCGGCAGCGCCCCCCTGGCTGCCCCGGCGCTGAAAACGGCGCGGCCACGCGCCCTGATCCCCGTCTTCCCCGGCACGAACTGCGAGTACGACACCGCCCGGGCGCTGCTGGAGGCCGGGGCGGAGCCGGAGATCCTGGTCATCCGCAACCTGAGCGCCCAGGCGGTGGCCGAGAGCGCGGAGCGCTTTGCAAAGGCTTTGGAGACCGCCAATCTGGTGGTCATCCCCGGCGGCTTTTCCGGCGGCGATGAGCCGGAGGGCAGCGCCAAGCTGATCACCGCCTTCTTCCGCAGCCCGGCGGTCCGGGAACAGACCACCGCCCTGCTGGACCGGCGGGACGGGCTGATGCTGGGCATCTGCAACGGCTTCCAGGCTCTGGTGAAGCTGGGTCTGGTGCCCTTCGGGAAGATTTTGGACCCGGAGGAGTCCTCCCCCACCCTGAGCTTCAACCGCATTGGCCGCCACCAGAGCCAGTTGGTCCGCACCCGGGTCTGCTCCACCCGCTCCCCCTGGCTGGCCGGGACGCAAGTGGGCGAGGTCTACACCGTGCCCATCTCCCACGGGGAGGGGCGCTTCCTGGCCTCCGAAGCGCTGCTGCGGCAGCTGGCGGAGAACGGCCAGATCGCCACGCAGTATGTGGACGCCGCCGGGGAAGCCAGCATGGACACCGCGCACAACCCCAACGGCAGCCTCTGGGCCGTGGAGGGCATCACCAGCCCCGACGGGCGCGTGCTGGGCAAGATGGGCCACAGCGAGCGCGTGGGCCCGCTGCTGTACCGCAATGTGCCGGGGAAATACGACATGAAGCTGTTTGAAAGCGCGGTCCGGTATTTCAAATAAGTTCCATTCCGATCAACAGACGGCAAAAGGCCGCAGCCCGGGTTTCCGGCGCTGCGGCGATTTGCCGTTCGATTCGCTTATTCCGTGTAGAGCGGGGTGGAATAGTAGCGGTCTCCCCCGTCCGGGAGC
>JAFYIF010000317.1 GCA_017538775.1 Oscillospiraceae bacterium
AGTTGGAAGGGCAGGCCCTTCACCTGACTGGCGCGGCGCCTGGCCTCCTGGCCGTCCAGCCTGCTCCGCGCCGCCAGATGCAGCGCCAGCGCGCCCAGCTCCTCCGGCAGACGGTCCTGCAGCGTCTCCAGGGCTTCAAAGTCCCGCGATTCCAGCAGCTGGAGGATCTGCGTCCGGGTGTGCGCACGGGCCAGGGCGTAGAGCTGCGGCTCGACGCAGCGGTTGGGCGCGTCCGGCTGCTCATCCTCGTTGCATTCCAGCTCCAGCTCCGTGTCGTAATCTCTTGTGTTGGTCCTCATGCTGGTGCCGGAGCGACGCTCGAAGTTGAGCACCTGCACGGCCCGGGCGCGGTAGCGGGTGTCGATCGCCAGCTGGGACAGGACGATCTGCATCTGCGGCGTGCCGGAGGTGACGTTGACGAGGATCTCCGCCTCCGGAAACTCCCCGCTCTGGGCCGCCATCGCCTCCCGCAGGGGCCGCTCCAGCGCGTCCATGTCGTGCACCTCCGTCCCCGACAGGTCGAGATAGCGGAACGCAGGGCAGTCCCCTTCCCAGTGCGCCGCGATCCAGGCCCGGGTCTTTTCAAAGCGCCCGTCCCGCTGCTCATTCCCGCGCATCTCCGGGGAGAGGATCTGCAAAGCCAGCTCCGGGCGGTAGCGCCGGAGGATGTGCAGCATCGGCCCGTCGTGTTCCCCCCGCACCGGGTCGGAGGTCCCCGGACAGCTGATCAGGATCCGTTTCATCGGCATGCTCCTCCATTCTGTCTCATTTGAAAAGCCGTTCGGATATGCGGAACATCCTGCCACTACAGTGGCAGGATGTTTTAGTCGTGGTGCGGGAGAAGGGACTTGAACCCTCACGTCTATGGTTGGACACAGGCACCTCAAGCCTGCCTGTCTACCGGTTCCAGCACTCCCGCGTTTGACGCAAGGAGTATTATAGCAGATTTCGGGGATTTGTCAACCGTTTTTTTGTGCATGGACGGGACAGGCGGGCGGGGGTTTTCCGGCTCCGGCGGCCTCATTTGTTCCGGTAGCGCAGGAAGAGGACCAGGCCGTAGAGCAGGTCCTTTTTTTCTTGGGGCAGGAAGTCGATCTCGTCCAGGAGCCGCCGGGACTCGGCGTAGTAGCGCTCCATCTCGCCCTCCACATAGGCCAGCGCGCCGCTGCTTTGCAGGAGCTCCCGCAGCGCCAGCAGGTCCGGGACGCGGAGGGGCTTGCCGTAATAGCGGAGCAGTTGGCGGTACCGCTCTTCGTCCTGACACATATAGGAATAGAACAGCGTCTGCTTGAACTCCGTGGCGTCGGAGCCGACGGCTTTGCCCAGGGTGGCCGCTTCCCCGAACAGGCCCATGATGTCGTCCTTGATCTGGAAGGCGATGCCCAGGTTTTCGCAAAACGCCTCCAGAGCGTGCAGGTTCCCGTCCCCGCAGCCGGCCAGGAGCGCGCCGGCGCAGAGGGGGCCGACCACGGTGTACCAGGCGGTTTTCAGGCGATAGATCTCGATGACCGCCCGGTATCGGTCGGTCTCCCGGCTGATGCCGTATTTCTCTTCAAAGGGCATTGCCACGTCGATGATCTCGCCCTGGACGGTTTTCAGCGCCATGGCGTTGTAGTATTGCAGCAGGGCGGGAAAGCGGGGGTTCTCCCGGTAGGACTCGGCCAGCAGCTGGTGGGCCAGGAAGAAACCGGCGTCCCCGGCGCAGAGGGCCAGGGAGTTGGCCGTGTGCCGGGCTTCGTCCCCGTCCAGGGGCCGACCGGCGCCCTCCCAGCGGGCCAGATAGCCGCAGGGGATTGTGGGCTTGTTCCGGCGCAGCGTGGCCCGGTCGATGAAATCGTCGTGGATCAGGATCGCAGTCTGGAACAGCTCGAAGGCCAGGGCCAGGCCGTTGCTGTCCTCGGTCCCGTCCCCGGCAAACAGGGCGTAGCCCAGCTTGGCCAGCGCGCCCCGGATGGTCTTGCCGCCGGCGTTCATCCGGGCAAATTCGGAGAGATTGAAGCGGACATGGGCCTCCGGGGCCTCGGAAATCCGGGCGTTGCAGGCCTCCATCGCCGCCGACAGCTCCCCGATGGCCCGCTGGAAGAAGTTCAGGAACGCAGCGAAGCGTTCCGCGTCCCGGGCCAGGCCCGCCTCGGCTTCGGGCGGCACCCGGACCTGGAGATCCCCGCCCTGGCGGAGCGCCCGGTCCATCAGCGCCCCCAGCTCAGAGCGCGTGCGCAGGGTAATCTGCTCCCCGGCGGCGCTGCCCGCGGCGGGGCCTCCATGGACGGTGATCATCCCGTTTCCCCTCCCCTCAAGCGGCGGTCAAATGCCGTTGGGGTCGGCGTCGGACAGGGCCGCGCCGCAGGTGGCGCAGAAGCGGCTGCCCGTCTGGTTGGGCGCGCCGCAGTTGGGGCAGACGCTGGCGGCGGGGGCGGCGGGCTGGTCCGGCTGGGGCTGTCTGGCCCCGCAGCTGGAGCAGAACAGGGTGTTCTGGGGCAGCTCCGCGCCGCAGTTGGGGCACTTGCTCAGGCCGCGGAGCTGGCGCAGCGCGTCCTGGGCCTGGGCCATGCTCTCATACAGGCGGTTCAGCTCGGCGATCAGCTCCGGCTGCTCGGCGGCGGGGTCGTTCCGGTGGGCCTCATAGTAGGCGCTGCCCAGGTTGCGGTACAGGCCCTCGATCTGCTTCTTGCTGTCCGCGATGAGGGCGTTCAGGCGGGTGCTGTCGGCCAGGTTCTTCGTGCCCCGGCTGACTTTGCGGCTCAAATCGTCAAAAAATGCCATGTGTCTCGTCTCCTTTGCTGAAAGAATCTGACGCTCTGGGATGCTTCTATCCTATCACAGCGCACAGCGAAAAACAATCCATTTCTCGCCGCTTCCCCCAGGACCGGAACAGCGCCGCCCTTCCCACGCGCTGCGGGGAATGGGCGGCGCTGCGCGGCGCGTCAGTCCGCGTCGTCCTCGTCCGGCTTCTGGTATTTGCGCGGGTCCAGTCGGTAGTGCTTGGCCAGCTCCAGCAGCCGCCGGACGGACGCGTTCATGATCTCATCCGTATCCGCCAGCATGTTCACGTTGCCGCGGACCACGCAGGAGGCGTAGCACTCGTCCACCAGGGCGCTGCGCAGCAGTTCCGCATCCAATACCATCTCGTTCACCTCCGCTTTCGGGCGTATCCGCGCCGCGGCTCTTCCGGGCCCTCCGGCGCGTCTCGTTTGTCAACGCTGCCTATTATATCCCCCCGGCGAAAAAAAATCAATCCCGGCCTCCGGTCCGGCAAGCTTTTTCTGAGCGAAACGGCGTCCCGCTCCCGTCGGATGACGGAAATGGGACGCCGTGGCGCAATTGCTTTGTTAAATCGCGTTGTTCCGGCCCACCAGCACGCTCAGGTCCACGTAGTCCGCCCCCGCCGGGTCGATGCTCTCGTCCGTCTCCGTGCGGATGTTGCGGTAGACCTCCAGCCCGCTGCCCGCGGGGATCAGCTTGCCGATGATGACGTTCTCCTTCAGGCCCACCAGCCGGTCCACCTTGCCCTTGATGGCGGCGTCGGTCAGGACCTTCGTGGTCTCCTGGAAGCTCGCGGCGCTCATCCAGCTGTCCGTGGCCAGGGAAGCCTTGGTGATGCCCAGCAGCATGGGCTCGCAGTTGGCCAGACGCAGCGGCTCGCCCGCCTCGTCCGTCTCCCCCGCGTCGATGCGCGCCTGGACGGCGGCGTTGGCCTCCCGGAATTCATACTGGTCCACCGTCGCCCCGCTCAGCAGCTCGGTACTGCCCGGGTCGTCCACCTTCACCTTGCGCATCATCTGCCGCACGATGACTTCGATGTGCTTGTCGTTGATGTCCACGCCCTGCTGCCGGTAGACCTTGAGCACCTCCTGGATCAGGTAGGTTCGGACGCCCGGGCGGCCAAAGGCGTCATCGTCCACGCCCCGGATGCGGAGGATGTCGTGGGGACTCAGGGCGCCGGGGGTCAG
>JAFYIF010000318.1 GCA_017538775.1 Oscillospiraceae bacterium
CAGCAGCTTCAGATCCATCTTTGCCATGATGGAGTAGATGGGCAGGACCATATAGGGCAGATAGTCGTAGACCATGCCGATGACCACCGCGCTCTCCGTGCCGATGATGTGGACCCGGCCCAGGCCCAGGCCGCTCAGGACCCCGTTCAGGATGCCGGTGTCCTGGAGGATGGTCATCCAGGCGTAGGTGCGGATCAGGAAGTTCATCCACATGGGGATCATGATCAGGGTCATCATCAGCTTCTGCCGCCGGGCGCTGGCCCGGGCCATGAAGTAGGCCAGCGGATAGCCCAGCAGCAGGCAGATCACCGTGGAGATCACGGCCAGCTTGAGGCTGCGCCAGAAGATCACCAGATAGGTGCGGACCTCCTTGCCCTCCACGGTGCTGGTGGCGGTGAAGAAGCGGGTGATGTTGTCAAAGGTGAAGGCGAAGGCGTTGTCCGTGAAGGCGTAGTAGGCCACGAAGATCAGCGGCACCAGGATGAACAGCAGCGCCCAGACGCTGTAGGGGGCCAGGGCCGCCCCGCCCAGCTTGTGAGATTTTGTCATGCCTCGTCCTCGCTTTCTTCCTCCCCCGGCTGGCTCAGCTCGTCCAGCTCGTTGGAGAAGGAGGAATAGTCGCCGTACAGCCCAGAATACTCGCTCTTTTTCATGATGTGGATGGCGTCCGGGTCGATGGACAGGCCGATGCGCTCGTCCACGTCCACGAAGTCCGTGGTCTGGATCATCCACTTGAAGCCGCCGATGTCCACGATGACCTCATAGTGGACGCCCATGAAGGTGACGCTGGTGACCACGCCGCAGAGCATCCCCCGCTCCGGGGCGACGATGTCCACGTCCTCCGGGCGCACCACCACGTCCACCGGCTCCCGGGGCGCGAAGCCCTTGTCCACGCACTGGAAGGTGTGGCCGGAGAAGCGGACCTTCAGGTCGTCCAGCATCACGCCGTCCAGGATGTTGCTCTCTCCGATGAAGTCCGCCACAAAGGCGTTCTTCGGCTCGTTGTAGATGTCCACCGGGGTGCCGATCTGCTGGATGCGCCCCTCGCTCATCACCACGATGGTGTCCGACATGGTGAGGGCCTCCTCCTGGTCGTGGGTGACGAAGATGAAGGTGATGCCGGTGGCCTTCTGGATCTTTTTCAGCTCCTGCTGCATGTCCTTGCGCAGCTTCAGGTCCAGGGCCCCCAGGGGTTCGTCCAGCAGCAGCACCTTGGGCCGGTTGACCAGGGCCCGGGCGATGGCGACGCGCTGCTGCTGGCCGCCGGAGAGGCTGGTGACCCGCCGGTGGGCGAAGCCGGAGAGCATCACCAGCTGGAGCATCTCGTGGACCTTTTCCTCGATCTCCGCTTTGGGCACCCGGCGCTCCCGCAGGGGGAAGGCCACGTTCTCAAAGACGTTCAGATGGGGAAACAGGGCGTATTTCTGGAACACCGTGTTGACGTTCCGCTTGTGGGGCGGCACGTCGTTGATGCGCTCGCCCATGAAAACCACATCCCCGGCGTCGGGGTGCTCGAAGCCGCCGATGATGCGGAGCGTGGTGGTCTTGCCGCAGCCGCTGGGGCCCAGCAGGGTCAGGAACTCGTTGTCGTAGATGTCCAGGTCGATGCCGTCCAGCACCGTCTCCCCGTCATAGCTCTTGCTGATGTGCTTCAGTTCGATGATTTTTTTCATGCTGTCCTCTCCGCTCTCCGCATCCGCGCCCCCCGGGGGGCAAAACAAAACAGGCGATACGCCCGCTCGCTGTGGCATATCACCTGTGAAAGCTGCCTGTCCCCTGGGCGCTGCGCGCCGGGTCTCCGGTGGATTGTCAAGAGTTTTTGCAGCAAAGATGTCTTTACCGACTCTTATTGACCATTTCACAAGTTGTATGCCCCGACGGGCATTGGTTATAAAGTAACCAACTTAGAAACTGAGCTTTTAACTCAATCAATAAGGCAACACGCGGTTGCCTGCCGCGTTCCGCGGCACAGTTCGGCATCTGACCCGGCTGTCCGTATGGCCTCGGCCCCGGCGGGGCGGTCAAAAGTATCCTGCTTCGGAAAAACCCTTCCAATACAGATTAAGAATACTTTACATCAATCCGGCCCCGCTGTCAATCATGCAATTCGACGGAATCCGCCAGCGGCGGCGCGGCGCTTTTGTCGGCGGGGAGCAAATGTTCTGATTCTCTGACGCATTCTCCGGCCCTTTTGACTCATGTCCTTGCGGACAGCAGAGCATGCTCCAAGGCGCTGGAGACATACTGATTCAGCGACAGCCCCTCCTGCGCCGCCCGGATGGAAACGCTCCGGTGCAGTTCCGGGGAGATGCGGACGTTGAAACTGCCTTTGAACTCCCTGTCCGGTTCCCGTCCCGTCCGGCGGCACATGTCGAGGTAGTTGTCGATGCTTTGATGAAACATCTCTTCCAACTCCGCCACCGACGTTCCGTGGAAATACAGCGCGTCCGCAATGCCGTATACCTTCCCGACAAACAGCGCATCGTCGCTGTCATATTCGATCTGTGCATGATAACCCTGATATTCCATCATTCTGCCCATCTCGGATGCCTCCCTCAGATTTCCCCGATCTCAGTCAAAAAAGCGATGACCGCCTTGACCTGATACAAATAAAGCTCTTTTCCCGGATGCGGCGCGTCAAACTGAATGGCCCTGCCCGTGGGAACATGGCGGTATCCGATGCCCGAACCGCGTCCGCCCTGATACTTTTCACAGTTGCATTTCCCCATCAGCGCGTCCAGCTCTCTGACCGTGAAGTTGCGGGGCAAGGGTCTGGTTGTGAGTTTCAAAACCAGCGTCTGTTTTGTCGGCATGGGATCTCGCCTCCTGTTGCAACCGGAATCCAGTTGCATAATATCATGTCCGCGCGGTGTTTGTCAAGCGGTCTGGCGCTGCGGGAAGCAGCGTCCCGCTCCACACAGAGAACGAAGGGGAAACCGACCGGAATGCGCCAGAGAGCCCCATCCCTTTTGCCTCATTCTCCGACCTTCGTCATCAGCCGCCCCGCGGCGCGGAGCATCAGGCGTTTTGTGCCCACTTTCTCGAACTGGATCTCCACCAGGTGGTCTCCGCCCATGGGGGTCAGGGCCAGGATCTTGCCGCGGCCAAAGCTCTTGTGGTCCACGGTGTCGCCCTTCCGGAAGGCCGGGGGCGGGGCGCTGGCGGTGGCGGGGGTGATGACCGGGCGAATGGGGCGGGGGCTTGCTGCGGGCTTGCCCGGGCGCTGGGCGAGAAGGGGCGGCTTGGGCGCGCCGTCGCGCTGGAGGTGTTCCGCCGGGATCTCCTCCACGAAGCGGCTGAGGCGGTTGCTGCCGGTCCTGCCGAAGAGCATCCGCTGGCGGGCGCAGGTGATGTACAGCTTCTGCATGGCCCGGGTGATGGCGACGTAGGCCAGGCGGCGCTCCTCCTCCATCTCCTCCGGCTCGCCCACGGCCCGGCTGCCGGGGAAGATGCCCTCCTCGGCCCCCACCAGGAAGACCACCGGGAACTCCAGGCCCTTGGCGGAGTGGACGGTCATCAGCACCACGCTGTCGGCCTCCGCCTCCATCCGGTCCAGGTCCGTGTACAGGGCCACCTCGTCCAGGAAGCCGTGGAGGCTGCCGTCCCCGGTCTCGTGGATGAAGCTCAGGATGTTGCTTTTCAGCTCCCCGATGTTCTCCAGCCGGGCGGCGTTCTCCGGCGTGTTCTTCTCCTTCAGCATGGCCGCGTAGCCGCTGCGCTCCAGCAGGGCGTCGTAGACCGCGTCCAGGGGCTCCGTTTCGCTCATGGTCCGCAGCTGCTCCAGCATCTCCGTGAATTGCAGCAGCTTCGGGGCGGCCCGCTGGAGCGCCGGACGCCGGTCCGCCGTGGAGATGACCGCGTAGAGGCTCACGCCCTCCTGCCGGGCCAGCTCCGTGGCCCGCTCCACCGTGGTCGGGCCGATGCCCCGGGGCGGGACGTTCAGGATGCGCAGCGCTCGCAGGTCGTCCCCCGGGTTTGCCAGGACCGAGAGATAGCTCAGCATGTCCTTGACCTCCGCCCGGTCGAAGAACTTCATCCCGCCGTAGACCCGGTAGGGGATGCCCTGGCGCTTGAAGGCGTATTCCAGCTGGTTGCTCTGGGCGTTCATGCGGTAGAGCACCGCGTGCTGGCCCCAGGGGATGCCCCGGGCGTAGTCGGCCAGGATGCAGTCGGCCACGAAGCGGGCCTCCTCGTTCTCGTTGGCGGCGGTGTGAAGGCGGACGCGCTCGCCCCCCTCCCGCTCGGTCCAGAGGCGCTTGCCACGGCGCTCGGTGTTGTTGCGGATGACGCCGTTGGCCGCCTCCAGGATGTGGGCGGTGGAGCGGTAGTTCCGTTCCAGCTTGATGACCCGGGCCTGGGGGTACTGCTTTTCAAAGTCCAGGATGTTGCGGATGGTGGCCCCCCGGAATTTGTAAATGCTCTGGTCGTCGTCCCCCACCACGCAGAGGTTCTCATAGCCCCCGGCCAGCAGACTGGTCAGCAGATATTGCAGGTGGTTGGTGTCCTGATACTCGTCCACCAGCACGTGCAGGAACTTCCGCTGATAGTATGCCCGCACGTCCTCGAAGTCCTGGAGCAGCTTCACGGTCCAGAGGATCAGGTCGTCGAAGTCCAGGGCGTCGGCCTCCCGCAGACGGCGCTCATAGGCGGCGTAGACCTCCGCAGCCCGCTTGCGCCGGGGGTCGTAGCTGAAGCGGGCGCGCTCGGCGAGGGCCTCCGGCGTCAGCAGCTCGCCCTTGGCCGAAGAGATCACCGACAGGACCCAGCGGGGCGGGAAGAGCTTTTCGTCCAGGTCCAGCTCGTGCAGCAGCTTTTTCACCAGGCTCTGGGAGTCGGAGGCGTCGTAGATCGTGAAATTGCGGGAGAAGCCCAGGCGGTCGGCCTCTCGCCGCAGGATGCGGACGCAGGCGGAGTGGAAGGTCTGGGCCCAGATGTCCCCCGCCGCCGTGGCCCCCAGGGCCTGTTCCAGCCGCCGCTTCAGCTCGTCGGCGGCCTTGTTCGTGAAGGTGATGGCCAGAATACGCCAGGGCGGCACCGGCTCCACCGCCGCCAGAGCCTCGCTGCCCTCGGCCATGGACTCCAGACAGGCCAGGTCCCGCTCCGTGGCCTCCTCGGGCACGAAGTCGCTGTCCGCCCCCGCGCCGTAGCGGATCAGGTTCACGATGCGCTGGATCAGCACCGTGGTCTTCCCGCTGCCCGCCCCGGCCAGCAACAGCAGCGGCCCCTGGGTCGTCAGCACCGCCTCCCGCTGCTCCGGGTTCAGAAAGGCGAAGTCCTGCGCAATGCGCCGCCGGCGCGCCTCGATGTATCGGTTTCGAAATTCGTTCGTCATGGCAACTCCCAAAAAACGGCGGCGGCGCCGCCGGAATGATCCTTTTCCGGTCCGCTCTTTCGCGGCCTCGCAGAGTTCCGCGCCCGCAGGCGCGGAATAAAATCAAAATCCATTTTTGCCGGAAACCGCGTTTTCGGCAAAAATACTTCTCGCGGAGCGAGTGTCCCCAAAGGGGGCGCTCGCGGAGCGCATCCCCCTCCTTTCAGAACCCAGCGAAGCGGTTCTGAAAGGAAGCGCTTTTATTTTACCTTTTTCGCAAAAGAATTGCAATCCCGCTTTGCGCCGTGATATACTATCGGCAGGAACACACGGTCCATCAGAGAAAAACATCGGAAAGAAGGTTCGCCGATATGCTGACACGCAAGCTTCGTCTGCCCTATGCCGACCCCGCCGTGCGCCTGACCGCCCTGCTGCCCGACGGGCTGCGCAAGCCCGCCGTCGTGGTGCTGCCCGGCGGCGGCTATGAATCCTGCGCCCCGGACGAGGGTCTGCCCATCGCCAAGCGCTTCTGTGACGCGGGCTACGCGGCCTTTCTGCTGGAATACTCCACCCTCGCCACCAGCCCGGCGGCGACGGTCTTCCCCGGTCTGCTGCGGGAAGTTGCCCTGACCGTGGCCCACATCCGCCGCCGGGCCTGGGAGTTCGACGTGGACGCCAGCCACCTGGTGATCTTCGGCGCTTCCGCCGGGGCCCACCTGGCCGCCAGCTACGGCAACCGCTGGATGGAGCCGGGCATCGGCGCGGGCATCGCCGCCGCCGACAAGCTGTGCCCGGAGGCGCTGATTCTGCTCTACCCCGCCCTGGAGCCGGACGCCCTGCCCCAGTCCCGGATGATGGAGGCCATTTACGGGCACAAAGCCCCCTACTCCACCGCCGAGCGGGTGAACGCCAGCACCCCCCTGAACGTCAGCGCCCAGACCCCGCCCACCATCCTGTTCCACTCCGCCCCGGACCCCTCCGTGCCCATGGACCAGGCCCTGCACCAGTTCCTGGCCCTCCAGCGCCACGGCGTCCCCAGCGAAGTCCACGTCTTCGGTTCCGGCGAACACGCCTACGGCCTGGGCCTGGGCACCCCCGCCTCCATCTGGCCGGAGCTGTCCTTCCGCTTCCTGCGGGAGCTGCGGCGGCACCCGGAGCGCTTCGATCCGGAGTACGCGCAGGCGCAGCGGGAAGCGCGGCACAGCGGAGGCTGAATTTACCATTGCATAGACCCGGGCTTTTCTGCTATACTGCGGCTGTGGCCGAGAGAGGGACAGGCCGGGAAGAGAGAGAAAGAGTTGGCGGACACAGTGCTTCTGTGTCCGCCGTTTTTGTCTGTCCGGGCCGCGCCGCCGGGGTTTTCCCCTGCGCAGCGCGCCCTGCCATTTTTCTGTCATACCCCCGCGATGGCTTCCGCCTGCTCCGCGTCCTGCCG
>JAFYIF010000319.1 GCA_017538775.1 Oscillospiraceae bacterium
AAAATACCGCGCGCGGAGCGAGTGTGCCCTCCCCCACGGGGCGTGCTCGCGCAGCGCAGCTTTTTTCATTTCAGAACCCGGCGAAGCGGTTCTGAAATGACATCATGGGAAAAGAGGGTGTCATGGGATGGAAAAGACCTGTCCGAAGTGCGGGAAGACGCTCCCGGAAGACGCCGCCGTGTGTCCCGACTGCGGCGCGCCGACGGCGGAGGAAGGCCGGGACGCGGCGCTGTTCACCCAGATCTCGGCGGAGACCGAGGGCTGGCGGAACCGGGAGCGGCGGAAGCTGAGCCGGGAGGAGTGGCTGCCCCGGCTGCTGATCGGCGCGGCGGCGCTGGTTGTGGTGCTGACGGTGGTGCTGATCATCGCCTCCCAGGCGGAGGCCCGGGTGCTGCGGGCCATCAACGCCGGGCGCTATGAGGAGGCCGCCACGATCTACTGGAACGACCCCGGCCTGGCCGAGCGCGGCAGCGAGCGGGTGGACCGGGCGGTGCTGGAGACCGCCGAAAAGCTGACCGCCGGGTTCGCCGCCCATGAGCTGGACGGCGACGAGGCGGCCCGGGACATCTCCACCCTGAGCACCATTGGCCGGGGCGGCGAACAGCTCACGGACCTGGTGGAACGCTTCCGCGACCTGGCCGAGTCCCGGGCCCACATGGACCGGGCCAAGGCCCTGGCCATGGAGGGGAACTATCTGGAGGCCCGGGCGGAATATCTGCTGGTGCACGAGGACGACAGCGACTATGTGGAGGCCCGGCAGAAGGCCGCCGCCTGTCTCAGCGACTACGGCGACCGGGTGATCCGCGAGGCGGACAAGGAGCTGGAGCGCGGCGACTATGCCGAGGCGCTGCGGGTGGTCATGGCCGGGGAACAGGCCCTGCTGGACTATGAGTTCTACTATGAGAAGCTGGACCAGAAGCACCGGGACTGCGCGGCGCTGCTGGAGGAAAACCTGCTGAAACGGGCCGCAGAGCTGGAGGGCAACGGCTCCTACCGCGTCGCGGCGGAGCTGCTGCAAAGCCACATCGAGGAATTCTCCCTCAGCGGCGAGGCATTGCTGGCCGGATATCAGCGCTGCGTGGACGAGGCGCTGAACGACGACCTGGACCAGGCCAAGACCCAGGCCGACCAGCTCTTTGACGCGGGCCGCTACGCGGAGGCCTTTGCCGTGCTGGACGCGCTGGCGGAGCGGACCGACATCCCGGCGGAGCGCCGGGAGTCGGTGCTGACGGAGCTGGAGCGGCGCTTTGCCGAGCTGAAGATCAACCAGGCGCGGGAGCGCTTCGGCGGGGTGCGGGACAATCTGTCCGCGGCCATCGCCATTTTGCGGGAGGCCATGCGCATCCGGGAGCTGGACGACATCGCCGCCTACTGGGAGGAGCTGAACCAGTACCTGCCCTACTCCCTGGCCACGGAGGACTATATTGAGAAGCAGGGCGTCATCTTCCGCTCCACCAGCTCCTTCGACGCCCGCAACGGCGTCCGCTATACCGCGGGCTGGGTCTGGGGCGACAACGGCAGCGAGCTGACCTTCCGCCTGGAGGGGGAATACGACCGCTTCCGCGCCACATTCACCGTGCGCCGGGACGACAGCCTGTCCGCCAGCGCCTGGTTTGAACTGATCTGCGACGGAGAAGTGGTCTACACCTCCCCCCGCCTGAACCACACCCAGACCCAGCCCATCGACGTGGACGTGTATCTCCAGCCCTGCGAGCGGCTGACCCTCCGCTTCCACAACGATTACAAGGTCAGCGGCACCGAGTCCGGCTACTGTTACCACGGCCTGTGCAGCCCGGTGCTGACGAAGACCATGCCCTGAGCGGCGGAGCCATGACCGAACGGGAACGTTCCGCCCTGCTTGAGCTGCTGGACGGGGCCGGTCTGCTGCGCGGCCCGGAGGCGCTGTATCTGAGTTTGCCGGAGACGGTGGACTCCAGCAACAGCGAATGCCTCCGTCTGCTGCGGGCAGGGGCGGCCCGGCGCTGCCTGGTCCTGGCGGAGACCCAGACTGCCGGGCGGGGTCGGCAGGGGAAACGCTTTTATTCCCCGCCCGGGGCGGGGCTGTACTTCTCTCTGGGCTATGCCCCGGCGGGCGGCCTGGCGGACGCCGTGGGCGTCACCACCTACGCGGCGGTGGTCACGGCGGAGCGCATCGAGGCCCTGACCGGG
>JAFYIF010000320.1 GCA_017538775.1 Oscillospiraceae bacterium
CCAGCTCGTTCATCCGCTCCACCGCCTCGATGCCGAAGGGCTTGAGGCCGCGTCGGTGCGATTCCGGGTCCGGGCTGTTGGGGTAGCCCAGGGAGTTTTCATAGTTCCAGGTCAGCGCCGCCATGCGCACGCCCTTTTTTTGCCAGTCGTCCAGGCGCTCGATGTGGCCGTTCAGGGCCACGCAGTCCTCCACGGTCAGCATCCCGCTGACTTTGCCCGCGGCCTGGTTTTCCAGCAGCTCCGCCATGGTCCGGGCCGGGGCGAAGGTCTCAGCGCAACGCAGCAGCTCCCGCTCCCAGGCGCGGCAGGCCCCCTCGAAGTACTCCTCCGGCGTGTCCGGCATCCAGGGGCGCTGGGGGCCGTCCGGGTTCCAGGGGACGAAGACCGCGAAGCACTGGCAGAACGTCCCGCCCCGGCGCAGCTTCTCCAGACTGACGTGCCCGCCTGTCAGGGCGTCCAGGTGTTCCCCGGCGTAGAGGCGTAGCAGGGTGTCGCAGTGCAGGTCGAAAAAACGCATCACTCCGCCCAGAAGACCCGGCCCGGCTTGCGGGCGGGCGGCTCGGGCAGGGCCCCGGCGGGATAGCCCAGGACGCAGTGGCCGACCCCCTCATAGTCCCCCTCCACGCCCAGGGAGCGCAGAAAGGCCTTCCATTCCCCGGTCTCGAACTCCTCTTTCGCCCGGTGGATCCAGCAGCTCCCCAGGCCCAGGGCGTGGGCGGCCAGCATCAGATTGCCCATCACCAGGCTGGCGTCATAGATGCCGGTGGGCACGCTCCTGTCGGCCAGCACCACCAGCACCGCCGGGGCCCCGTAGAAGGGGTCCATGTCCGGCTGACCCATCACGGCGGCGTTGGCCTCCATCAGCCGGTCCCGGATGGCCCGGTCCGTGACGGCCACGACAATGGCCCCCTGCCGGCCCCGGCCGCTGGCGGCGTAGAGTCCGGCGCGGATCACCGTCTCCAGCATCTCCTTCGGGGGCATCTCCGTGCGATAATTGCGGCAGCTCCGCCGCGTCTCCATGGCTTGCAGTACCTCGTTCATCGTGGGCCTCCTTCAAAAAAATATGTATCAGGCTTCCTTGCGTTTGCGGTTCAGATACTCGTCCAGCTCCCGCCGGACCTTTTCTGGGATCTCCCGCTTCACCGGGCAGACGGCGGCGCAGGCCATGCGGCGGGTGAACTCCGCCACGAAGGCGCTGTCCCGCCGGATCTGGTCCGGGGAGAGCAGCTCCGGCGTGTCGTAGCGGGTGTGGATGTTGGCCTGGCTGGGCAGGGCGGAGCGGGCGAAGCTCACCGCCGGGACGCCCCGGTCGGCGAAGGGGGTGGAGTCGCTGGAATAGACCCCCTGCCGGGGCGCGATGCCCCAGCCCAGCTCCGCGCCCAGATAGCGCAGATAGTGGACCAGGGCCTCCTCCCCGCTGACGCAGGCGATGAAGCGGCCCATCACCGAGCCGATCATGTCCAGGTTCACCACCAGGGCCACCTTGTCCAGTTCCTCCGCGTGGGCGGCGGTGTAGGCTTTGGAGCCCAGCAGCCCCCGCTCCTCGCTGCCGCAGAAGACCAGCCGCAGCCCGTAGGTGCGCGGCGCGTCCCGCAGGGCCTCCAGCACGCAGAGCTGGCCCAGACAGCCGCTCAGGTTGTCATAGGCCCCCCGGGACAGGGGCGTGGAGTCGTAGTGGGCCGTGAGGACCAGCCACTCGTCCCGTGCCCCGGGCAGCTCCGCCACCACGTTGCGGCTCTCCCCGGTCCACTCCCGCTGGCGCAGGGTGATGCCGGCCTGGCGGGCCTGGCTCTGCACCAGGCGGAAGGCGTCCTTGGCGTTGATGTTGACGCCGGGCAGCTTGCGCCCCTGGGAGACGTAGCTGCGCAGCTCCTTTTTGTCGATGTCCCGGTCGGCGTAGTGGACGTTGCCGGTGTAGGTGATGAAGCCCACCGCGCCCGCTTCGTACAGGTCCTGATAGAGAAAATGCGTCACAAAGCCGTCCAGCAGCACGATCTTTCCCCGGGCCTTTGCCAGGGATGCCGGGTCGGTGTTGGGCAGGTACAAAAGCTCCGCCTCCGCCGTGCCGTTCCCGGCGCAGCGGAAGCCCTCACAGGGGACTCTCTCCCCGTCCACGCTCAGCTCGGCGGACTCCACCTCCGCCATCTCCACCGGGAAGGGCTCCAGCCAGGCTTTGGCCCCCAAGGCTTCGCAGCGCGCCCGGAGCGTTTCCGCCGCCTCCAGCTCCTCGTCGCTGCCGCCGGTGCGGATGAAGGAAAGCCGCTCCAGCAGGTCCCGTACTTCCTCGTTTGTCATGTCGTATGCCTCCGAATGGG
>JAFYIF010000321.1 GCA_017538775.1 Oscillospiraceae bacterium
CATCGTGGCGGCCCCGGCCCTGACCCTCAAGCCGGAGGAGCTAGCCATGCTGCGCCAGGCGGCCCTGGACATCGTGGCGGCCATCGGCATCATCGGCGGCTGCAACTGCCAGTTCGCCCTCAAGCCCGACGGCAGCGAGTACGCCGTCATCGAGGTCAACCCCCGGGTCTCCCGCTCCTCCGCCCTGGCCAGCAAGGCCACGGGCTACCCCATCGCCAAGATCACCACCCGCATGGCCCTGGGATACCGGCTGCGCGAGCTGCGCAGCGAGACCACCGGGGAGACCCTGGCGGGCTTCGAGCCGGCGGTGGACTACATCGTGGTCAAGTTCCCCAAGTGGCCCTTTGACAAGTTCGCCGGGTCCAGCCGGACCCTGGGGCCCCAGATGAAGGCCACCGGCGAGGTGATGAGCATCGCGGACAGCTTCGAGGCGGCGCTGATGAAGGCCGTCCGGGGCGCGGAGATCGGGCTGGACACCCTGAACGCCCCGCCGCTGAACGACCAGCCCCTGCGCCAGCGGCTGGCCGCCCAGGACGACCGGCGCATTTTCACCGTCTACGAGGCGCTGAAAGCCGGGATGTCCGTCGACGAGATTTTTGAAATTACAAAGATCACCCCCTGGTTCCTGGAGCGCATCCGGCTTCTTGTGGACGCGGAGGCGTCTTTGGCTTCCGGCCTGACGCCGGAGAATCTGGCCGCCGCCCGCTCCCTGGGCTTCCCCGACGCGGCCATCCGGCGCATCAGCGGGGCCGACAGTCTGCCGCAGCACGAGGCGGCTTTCCGCATCGTCAAGACCTGCTCCGCCTTCTTCGGCGGGGACAGCCCCTATTTCTATTCTGTGGCCGACGGGACCTGCGAGGCGAAGACCTTCCCCCGCAGTGGGAAACCGGTGGTCATGGTGCTGGGCTCCGGGCCGATCCGCATCGGCCAGGGCATCGAGTTTGACTATTCCTCCGTCCACTGCGTCTGGACCCTGCGGGAGCTGGGCTACGACGTGGTCATCGTCAACAACAACCCGGAGACCGTCTCCACCGACTACGACACCGCCGACCGGCTCTACTTCGAGCCGCTGACCCCGGAGGACGTGATGCAGATCATCCGGGTGGAGAAGCCCATCGGCGTGGTGGTGGCCTTCGGCGGACAGACTGCCATCAAACTGACAGGCTATCTCGACGCCCAGGGCATCCCCATTCTGGGCACCAGCGCCGACGGCATCGACCTGGCGGAGGACCGGGCCCGCTTCGACGCGCTGCTGGAGCGCTTCGGCATCCGGCGGCCCAGGGGCCGGGCGGTCACCGGGCTGGAAGAGGCCATGGACGCCGCCCGGGAGCTGGGCTATCCGGTGCTGCTGCGCCCCAGCTACGTCATCGGCGGGCAGAACATGTCCATCGTCCGCACGCCGGAGGAGACCGAGCGCTACATGCGCGGCATCCTGGCCGGGGGCATCGAGAACCCGGTGCTGATCGACAAGTACATGCCCGGCACGGAGCTGGAGGTGGATGTCATCTCCGACGGGACGGACGTGCTAATCCCCGGCATCATGGAGCACATCGAGCGGGCCGGGGTCCACTCTGGGGACTCCATCGCGGTCTATCCCCCCTACAACCTGAACGACACGTTTTTGGAGCGCATCTGCACCGCCTCCCGCCAGCTGGCCCTGGCCCTGGGCACCAAGGGCCTGGTCAACATCCAGTATCTCATCTACGGCGGGGAGCTGTACGTCATTGAGGTGAACCCCCGGGCCTCCCGCACGGTGCCCTATATCAGTAAAGTGACAGGAGTCCCTATGGTGGACCTGGCCGCCCGGATCATGCTGGGGGCGCGGCTGCGGGACCTGGGCTACGGCACCGGGCTTTACCGCACGCCGCCCTACTCCGCAGTGAAGGTGCCGGTCTTCTCCTTTGAAAAGCTCTCCGACGCCAACAGCATCCTGGGACCGGAGATGAAGTCCACCGGCGAGGTGCTGGGCCTGGGCCGGACCCTGGCCGAGGCCATGTACAAGGGCCTGACCGCCGCCGGGTTTACGGTGCCCTCCCCCCGGGCCGGGGGCGCGGGCGTGCTGCTCAGCGTGGAGACCGGGGACTATCAGGAGGTGCTGGGCCTGGCCCGCCGCCTCCACGACACGGGGCTGCGGCTCTACGCCACCCCCGGCACCGCCGGGGCCATCGCCTCCCTGGGCATCGACGTGACGGCTGTGGCCGACGCGGCGGAGATCACCGGCCTGATGGAGGCCGGGGCCCTCTGCTACATCATCTACACCGGCGCGGTGAAGGACGCCACCATGGGGGACTACATCGCCCTGCACCGCCGGGCCATGCAGCTGGGCGTGCCCTGCCTGACCAGTCTGGACACGGCCAGCGCCCTGGCGGACATGCTGGCCAGCCGCTACAACGCCGGGAACACGGAGCTGGTGGACATCAACCGCCTGCGCCACTGGCGGCGGCGGGTCCCCTTCACCAAAATGCAGGACTGCGGCAACGACTACATCTTCATCGAGAACTTCGACGGCGGCATCACCGCGCCGGAATCCCTCTGCGTCAGCCTCTGCCGCCCCCACTACGGCATCGGCGGCGACGGCATCGTGCTGATCGAGCCCTCCCTTGTGGCGGACGTGAAGATGCGCTCGTTCAACCGGGACGGCAGCGAGGGGCAGATGGCCGGGAATAACATCCGCTGCGTCGCCAAGTTCATGTACGACAAGGGCTATCTGCGGACCGAAAACCTCTCCGTGGAGACCGGCAGCGGCGTGAAGCGCCTGCGGCTGCGGCTCCGGGACGGGCGCGTCAGCTCCGTCACCGTGGACATGGGGCGCCCCTCCCTGGCCGGGGCCGACCTGCCCACCACGCTGGAAGGGGAGCATCTGGTGAACGTGCCCCTGAACGTGGACGGGGTGGTCTGGCCCGTCAGCTGCGTCTCCGTGGGCAACCCCCACTGCGTGGTCTTCCTGGACGCCATCGACGGCCTGGATCTGGCGGAGCTGGGGCCCCGCTTTGAACACCACGCCGCCTTCCCCCAGCGGGTGAACACCGAGTTCGTCCGGGTGGTGAACCGCCACACCCTGCGCGTCCGGGTCTGGGAGCGGGGCAGCGGCGAGACCCTGGCCTGCGGCACCGGCGCCTGCGCCGCCGCCGTGGCCGCAGTGGAGAACGGCCTGTGCGACCCGGGCAGCGACATCACCGTCTCCCTCCGGGGCGGCGACCTCACCGTCAACGTCTCCCCCGACGGCGTCCGCCTCACCGGCAGCGCCACCACCGTCTATGACGGGAGTTTTGAGTATTAATTGAGCATGCAGCAACACGCTGACGCGCCCGCTCCGGGTGCGTCAGCGTGTTTTGCTCATTGCCGGTAAAGCTCCGGCCGGGAGGAATAGCAGAGGTAGGTGCTGCCCAGCAGGGGATCCCGCAGCTCCGTGAAGACGCCGCCGCCCTGGCGGAAGTTGCTCTGGAACACCACCGCCCCGTCGCACAGCACCCGCTCCCCGGACAGCAATCGCTGGGCGGCCAGCACGCTCTCGGCGCTGGGGCGCTGGCCGGCGGACAGGGCGGCGTAGGCCGGGGAGTACTGCCCCGGCTGGCGCAGCACCCCCTCCAGCGTGTCGGGGAACTCCGGGCTGGCCACCCGGTTCAGGGCCACCTCCCCCACCGCCATCTTCCAGTCCAGACCCAGCCAGGCGCTGCCCGCCTCCCCCTGGATCAGCCGGGAGAGCATCAGCAGCTCGTCAAAGCCCACCGGGGCGTAGGTCAGCGCCAGCGCCGCGAGCTTCTCCCCCCGCAGCCGCTCCTGCTCCAGCCCCGTCTCCCGGTCCAGGGCCGCGGCGGCCTCCATCATCCGCGCCATGTAGTCCGTCTCCGCGTTCCAGTCTGCGGCGGCGGAGACTTCCTCCGGTTCCGGCTCCGGCTCCCAGTCCGCCCGGGCGGAGGGGGAGAGGAACAGGAGAGCCAGCACGATCAGCAAATACCAGCGGTTCATTCCAACTTACACCGTCCCTTCTTCCGCTCCATCATAGCGCAGCGCTGCGGCGAAAACGGTCTGATGCTGCGGCGGGGCGCTGTCAACACTTCCGATGCAATTCCGGCGTATGCTATTCTTGCATCCATAGAACAACATACAGAATTTCAGGAGGGATCGGGCATGGATCAGGTGCTGTTTGGTCCGCTGACTGTGGCGGACGCGATCGTCGTGGGGGTATTCCTGCTGTTTGCCGTCTGGCGGGGCGCGGTGGGGCTATATAAGAGCGTGATGCCGCTGCTGGTGTCGGTCTGCGCCCTGGTGGGGGCGCTGCTGCTGACGCACTTCTTTGCCGCCGCCGTGACCGACTGGGCCTGGCCGGGGGTGCAGGACTGGTTCCACCAGCGGGTGGATCTGAGCGCCCTGCGGGGGCTGGACGCGGCGGGCCTGGGGCGTGCGCTGGAGGCGCAGCTGCCGCCGACGCTGCTGAATCTGATGGAGAAGCTGGGTCTGGACCTGGGCGCCTTCGTC
>JAFYIF010000028.1 GCA_017538775.1 Oscillospiraceae bacterium
AAACGGATTGAAATCCCTGTCAAGCGTTCTCCACAGAAATCGAGGCTCCCAGGGAGCGCAGGGCGGAGTCCAGGCCGGCGTAGCCGCGCATGATGTGGCCGCTGTCGGCGACGCCGGTCTCCCCCTCCGCGCCCAGGGCCGCCAGGATCAGGGCGGCGCCGCCCCGCAGGTCCGTGGCCGTCACCGGCGCGGCGCTGAGGCGCTCGACCCCCGTGACCATGGCCACCCGGCCCTCCACCTGGATCTGGGCGCCCAGACGGCGCAGCTCCGGGACGTGGCGGTAGCGGTTTTCAAAGATGTTCTCCACAAAGACGCTGGTGCCCCGGGCCTTGAGACAGGCGCTCATCAGCAGGGCCTGGGCGTCCGTGGGGAAGCCGGGGTATGGCCGGGTGACCAGGGGTTTGCCCGCGTGGAGGGGCGCATCGACCCGGATCGACACGCTGTCCTCCCCGGTCACCAGGGCGCAGCCCAGCTCCCGGAGGGCCTCCGTCACCGTGGCAAAGTGGGCCGGGACCACGCCGCCCAGACGCAGCGCGCCCCCGGCGCAGGCCACGGCGCAGAGGAGGGTGCAGGCCGCGATGCGGTCGGCCATGACCCGGTATTCGGTGAAAGCCCGGTCGGGCATCCGGCCCGCGATGCGCAGCTGGGAAGTCCCCGCGCCGCTGACCTGGGCCCCGGCGGCGTTCAGGTAGCCCGCCAGGTCCACGATCTCCGGCTCCCGGGCCGCGTTGGTCAGGACGGTCTCCCCCTCCGCCGCGCAGGCGGCCAGCATCACGTTCTCCGTCGCGCCGACGCTGGGGAAGGCCAGATTGATGTGGGCACCGCGGAGCCCCTTGGCCCGGCACAGCACCTCGCCCCCGGACTGGCGCACCTCCGCGCCCATCTCCTCCAGCGCCTTCAGGTGCAGGTCGATGGGGCGCGCGCCCAGTTCGCAGCCCCCCGGCGCGCTCAGGCGCACCTCGCCGCAGCGGGCCAGGATCGCGCCCAGGTACATCACCGAAGAGCGCATCCGCTCCATCAGAGCGTGGGGGATGTGATTTTCCGTCATACGGGAGGAGTCTACCAGGATTTCCCCGCCATTTTGCATCACGCCGCAGCCCAGATGGCGCAAAATGTCCGCCGAGGCGCTGACATCCAGCAGCTCCGGGCAGTTGGACAGCCGCGTCACGCCGCCGGAGAGCAGGCTTGCCGCCAGAATGGGCAGCACGGCGTTTTTGGAGCCCTGCACCTCCAGGGCGCCCTCCAGTCGTTTTCCTCCGCAGACCTTCCAAACCGGCATAACGAACCCCTCCGTTGTCAAATTCAAGCCATCCTATGCAGCAGCGGGAAACGGTGACAATCGGAACGCGCCACACGCCGTCGGAGGCTTTTTTGTCTGGCGTGCCGCGGTCCGCGCCGCGTCCGGGATCTTCATGTCACATAGCTGAGGATGCGCGTACAGATGCGTTCCGTGGCGTCGGCGTTGCCGCTGTTCCTCGTCGCTTTGCCCATGGCTTCCAGGGCCGCGCCGTCCCGGACCAGGGCCTCCGCCGCGTCGTACAGTCCCGCGGCGTCGAAGCTGCCCTCCAGCAGCACCTTTGCCGCCCCCAGGCGCTCCATCAGCGCGGCGTTGCGCTCCTGCTGGTGGGCCGTCACGTTGGGCGAGGGCACCAGCAGCGCGGGTTTGCCCAGCACGGCCAGCTCCGCCAGGGTGGAGGCCCCGCTGCGGCACAGCACCAGGTCGGCCGCCGCCATGACCTGGGGCATGTCATAGATGTAGGCCCGCAGGTCGATGCCCTGACGGCGCAGGGCCTCCGGGTCCCCCACCGCCGCACGGAGGGCGGGGAAGCCCCGCTGCCCGGCGGAGTGGATCAGATCGAAGCTGCGGCGCTGCAGCGCCACGCGCACGAAGTCCGGCATCAGGCCGTTGATGTGGTCGCTGCCCAGGCTGCCCCAGACGCTGACCACCAGGGGCCGGTCCGGGTCCAGGCCCAGGGCGCGTCGGGCCGCGGCGCGGTCCAGCTTTGCGAAGTCCCGGCGCACGGGGGTGCCGGTGAATTCGGTGCGGGCGCTTTTGGGATAGTTCTCCCTGGCCTGTTCAAAGCCCAGCAGCACCAGGTCCACGCTCCGGCTCAGCATTTTAGTTGTCAGGCCGGGCACGGCGTTGGCCTCGTGGACCAGGGTGGGGATGCCCAGCGCGTGGGCCTGGCGCAGGGCCGGATAGCAGACGTAGCCGCCGGTGCCCACGGCGATGTCCGGCTGAAAGCGCTTCAGAATCTCCCGGGCCTCGCCCCGGCTTTTCAGCAGCAGCCGGGCCGTGCGGAGATTGTGGCGCAGTCCTTCCAGATTCAGGCTCCGGCTCAGGTTGTCGATCTCCACAGTCTCGATGGGGAAGCCCTCCCGGGGGACCAGCTCCGCCTCCATCTGGCCCTTTGCGCCGATGAAGAGGAACTCCGACTCCGGCAGCAGCTCCCGCAGCCGTCCGGCCAGTCCCAGCGCCGGATTGATGTGTCCCGCGGTGCCGCCGCAGGTGAACAGGAATTTCATAGAGATGCCTCCAGGGCTGGCCTCAGCCGTTTTGCGGCGTTTTTTCGCGCCGCAGGATGAACTTCTTTTCCGGGATGTCCCGGGATATGGACAGGATGATGCCCATCTCCGCCAGCTGGAGCCACAATGCCGTGCCGCCGTAGGAGAAGAAGGGCAGGGAGATGCCGGTGCATGGGACCAGATTGGTCACCACCGCCACGTTCAAAATCACCTGGAAGGCCAGCAGGGACGTGATGCCCGCGCAGACCAGGAAGCTGTAGCGGTCCCGGCAGTGCATCGCCAGGTAGAAGCCCCGCATAATCAGCAGGGCGAACAGGACCAGAATCAGCACCGCGCCGATGAAGCCCAGTTCCTCGCAGACCACGGAGAAGATGAAGTCGTTGTGTTCCTCCGGGAGATAGAGGTACTTCTGGCGGCTGGCCCCCAGACCCAGGCCGCTGAGTCCTCCGGAGCCGATGGCGTAAAGGGACTGGATGATCTGATAGCCCGTGTCGGAGGTGTCCTCAAAGGGGTCCCGCCAGGCGCTGATGCGCTCGGAGGAATAGTGCAGCACGCTGGTGGCCAGCAGGATGCCCAGCCCCACCGCGCCCGCGCCCAGGGCAAACCAGCGCAGCTTCGTCCCGCCCAGGAACATCATGGCGGCGGTGATCAGGATGATGATGATGGAGGCGCTCAGGTGCGGCTCCAGCACCAGCAGGAAGATGACCGCCCCGGCCACCAGGGCGAAGGGCAGAACGCCGGAACGGAAGGTCTTCATCTGGTCCCGGTTGCGGCAGATCAGCTCCGCGTCATAGAGGATGACGGCGATTTTGGTGATCTCCGAAGGCTGGAAGGAGAAGGAGTCGCCCACGCCGAACCAGCGCTTGGCCCCGTTGACGCGGGTGCCGCCCAGCAGCACCAGCACCAGCAGCGCCAGGGAGAACCACAGCAGCAGCCGGGCAAAGCGGCGGTAGAAGCTGATCGGAAAGCGGCTGGCAAAGAGCATGATGGCCACGCCGGTGAGGGCGTAGAAGAGCTGACGGGAGAAGAAATAGGTGGCGTTGTGGTTGGTGGACTCGCTGTAATAGGCCCGGGCAAAGCTGGCCGACAGCACCATCACCACGCCGATGAGCAGCAGCAGCAAGGTCAGCAGCAGGAAGGGCACGTCAATGGAGCCCCGGGCGCTGCCGTCCTCCTCCCGGTAGTCCGCCAAACGCTGTTCGCTGTATTCCATATTGCCTCCCCTCCTCGAATCATGTTTAATATCTTGCATTCACGCCCCAGAAGGACAGGATCGCAAAGAACAAAGAAACGCAGGTGAACAGCACAAAGAGCTGTTTTTCCGTCCACTTTTTCCCGGTCCAGCCGCCCATCTCCAGGTGGTGGTGGAAGGGGGCCATGCGGAAGATGCGCTTGCCGTGGGTCAGCTTGAAATAGGTCACCTGGATGATGTCGCTGAGGGTCTCCCAGAGGAAGACGATGCCCAGGGTGATCAAAATCAGCGGCATGTCGTAGGCGAAGGCCATGGCCACCACCGCGCCGCCCAAAAAGAGGCTGCCGGTGTCGCCCATGAAGACGCGGGCCGGGTTGAAGTTCCAGATCAGAAAGCCCAGCAGCGCGCCGGTCAGGGCGGAGGCGAAGACGCCCAGGCCCAGGAAGCGCTCCCCGAAGCGGTAGCACAGCGCGGTGTAGAACAGGAAGACCGGCAGGCTCGTGCCCGTACACAGACCGTCCACCCCGTCGGTGATGTTCACCGCGTTCACGGTGCCCACGATGACGAAGGCGGCGCAGACCACATAGAGGATCTCATTCACCGCGAAGCTGCGGTTCCAGAAGGGCAGATACACGTCCACAGTGCCGGGGACGCTGCTTTTCTGGAGGCCGAAGAGCCGCAGCAGATAGAGGAAGGCCACGGCCACGGCCAGTTGGAGCAGGAACTTCTGCCGGGCGGTCAGGCCCAGGTTCTCCTTGTGGCGGAGCTTTTCAAAGTCGTCCAGGAAGCCGATGGCCCCGTAGATCAGCGCGAAGAGCAGCACGAAGGCGGCGGCCCAGTCGCCGTTCCGGAACGCATCCCAGCCCAGGGCCAGCACCGCCACGGTGGTGGCGCAGATGAACATCAATCCGCCCATGGTGGGGGTGCCCTCCTTGCTGCGGTGCCAGGTGGGGCCGATCTCCTTGATGGACTGTCCGGCCTTGATGCGCCGCAGATAGGGCACCAGCCAGGCGCCCACCCCCGCCGCCAGGCCGAAGCCCAGCACGAAGGACAGAATCAGACGTAAGCTCATGTTCATCGCTGTTTCCTTCTCTCCAGGATGTCGGCCACGATCTCCCGCTCATCCATGTGGTGCTTCACATGGTCGATCTCCTGATAGGTCTCGTGTCCCTTGCCCGCCAGCACGATCACGTCCCCGGGCTGATGCTGCTCGATGGCCCAGGCGATGGCCGCGGCCCGGTCCGTGATGGCCGTCCAGTTGCTTGCCTCCGCCGGAATACCCGCCAGGATCTCCCGGATGATGGCCTCCGGCGCTTCCGTCCGGGGGTTGTCGGAGGTGATGATGGCGTAGTCGGCCAGTTCGGTGCCGATGCGACCCATGATGGGCCGCTTGCCCCGGTCCCGGTCCCCACCGCAGCCGAAGAGGGCCACCACCCGGCCCGGCGCGGTCTCCCGCACGGCGCGCAGTACGTTCTCCAGCGCGTCGGGGGTGTGGGCATAGTCAATTAATATGGTATAGTCCCCGTCGGTGGGCACGGTCTCCACCCGGCCCTTCACGCCTTTCGCCGTGGCAAGGGCAGCGGTGCCCCGGTCCAGGGGGACGCCCAGAGCCTGGCAGCAGCTCAGGGCGGTCAGGGCGTTGTAGACAGAGAAGCGGCCCGGGATGCCCAGGCGCACGGGGCAGCGCGTCCCGTCCGCCGCGCTTGCGGTGAACTCCACCCGGTCCGGCAGCAGCCGGAGATCCAGCGCCCGAAGCGCCGCGTCGGAGCGCTCCACCGCGTAGCCATATACGGGACAGGCAGCTTCCGCCCGGAAATACGCGGCCCAGGCGTCGTCCAGGTTCAGCACCGCCAGGTCGGACTGCCGGAACAGCAGGGCCTTGGCCGCGGCGTAGGCCTCCATCGTGTGATGGTAGTCCAGGTGGTCCTGGGTCAGGTTTGTGAAGGCCCCCACGGCGAAGCGGACGCCCGCCACCCGGTGCTGCACCAGGGCGTGGGAGCTGACCTCCATGACCACATGGGTGCAGCCCGCGTCGGCCATGTCCCGGAACAGCTTTTGCAGCTCATAGCTCTCCGGGGTGGTGCGCTCGCCGGGCAGTTCCCGGTCCCCAATCAGGCTGCCGTTGGTGCCGATCAGCCCCACCCTGGCCCCCAGCGTCTCCTCCAGGATGTGCTTGATCAGCAGCGTGGAGGTGGTCTTGCCGTTGGTGCCGGTGACGCCGATGACGCGCATGGAGCCCGCCGGGTTCCCAAACCAGGTCCGGCTCACCAGGGCCAGGGCCAGGCGGCTGTCCGCCGTCCGCAGCCAGGGGACGCCCTCCCCCTCCGGGGGGGTCTGGCAGAGGATGGCCGATGCGCCGCGCTCCAAAGCGGCGGGGATGTAGCGGTGTCCGTCCGTGGCGTAGCCCTGCATGGCGACGAAGAGGTCGCCGGGTCGGGTCTGGCGGGAGTCGTAGCTGACGCCGGAGATCTCCGTCTCCCCGTCCGCCGGGCCGTCCAGCAGCGGGACGCCGTCGAGAAGTTCCTTCAGTTTCATGGAATTGCCTCCTGTGCGTGGAAAAAGCGCTCAGAACTGGGCGGTGGCGGCCACCTCGCTGTTGGCCAGCGTGACCTTGATCACGGTGCCGTGGTCCACCGGCGTGCCGGGCACGATGCTCTGTTTTTTCACGGTGATCCAGCTGGAATCGGTGATGTTGTTGAAGTCGGTGCTGATGTAGAGGGCCTGATAGCCCAGGCGGATGCGGGCCACCTCATAGGTCAGGCCGGTGAGATCCGGGACCAGCTCCTGTTCCGTGGAGGGCTCGCTGCCGCAGTAGAGCAGGATCTGGCTCTTGGCCGCCACCACGGTGCCCGGGGCGGGGAGCTGGGCCGTCACCGTGGCCCCGTTGCCGAAGGTCCGGTAGTCCAGGCCCTCCGCCTGGAGCTGGCGCATGGCCTCGTCCAGTGGGAGACCCGTCACGCTGGGCACGCTGCGGTCGATGTGCTTTTTCTCGCTGTCGGTATAGATGGGTTCCACGCCCAGATAGCCCAGGATGTCCCGCATCATGTTCCCCACGGTGGGGGCCCCCATCGCGCCGCCGGAGACGGCCACGCCGCAGGCGGCGTTGGGGTTTTCCAGGGTCACCAGAATGCAGATCTTGGGGTCGTCCG
Source organism: Oscillospiraceae bacterium (assembly GCA_017538775.1). Lineage (GTDB taxonomy): Bacteria > Bacillota > Clostridia > Oscillospirales > Oscillospiraceae > RGIG7114. The sequence goes on from JAFYIF010000028.1 coordinate 6,868, forward strand.
CCGGGGCGAAGCCGATGAAGGAGACGATGTAGCGCTTCTGCTCCGTCTGGGCCTCCCAGACCGTGTCGGTGCTGGTGCCGGTCTTGCCGCCGATGCGGTAACCCGCCACATATGCGTTTTTGCCGGTGCCCTCGGTCATATCGCCCACCACGCTCTCCAGCATCTCCCGCATGATGGCGCTGGTCTCCTCGCTGATGACCTGGCGGATGACCGTGGGTTCGGCCTTGGAGACGGTGTTGCCCGCGCTGTCGCGCACTTCCTTCACCAGATAGGGCTGCATCAGATAGCCGCCGTTCACCACCGCGCACATGGCGCGGACCAGCTGCAGCCGGGTGATGTTGAAGGTCTGGCCGAAGGAGGCCGCCGCCAGCTGGGTCTGGTTGTAGGGGTTGCAGAACAGCTCGTCGTCCCACCAGATGCTCCCAGCCTCGCCCGCCAGCTCGATGCCGGTCTTGTTGTTGAAGCCGAAGGCGTCCACATATTCATAGTATTTCTTCGCGCCCACCTTCTGGGCGATCTGCATCATCGCCACGTTGCAGCTGTGCTGGAGGGTCTGCTGAAGGGTCTGCATCCCGTGGCCGGCCCGCTGCCAGCAGTGTCGCCCCTCGTCCGGCAGGTCGCCGGGCACCTGGTAGAAGCCGCCGCAGTAGATGCTGGACTCCTTCGTCACCACGCCCTCCTCCAGGGCCATGGCCACGGTGAAGGGTTTGAAGGTGCTGCCCGGCTCGTACATGTCCTCCACGGCGTTGTTGTGCCACTGGGACTGCTGGGCCTGGCTCAGGATGCTCTCCCGCACCGTCGGGTCCGTAGCCAGGTCCATGGCCTCCTGGGCCTTTTTGCTGACGGCCTGGTAGTCGTTCAGGTCGAAATTCTCCAGGGAGACCATGCCCAGCACCTCGCCGGTGGCCGGGTCCATGGCGATGGCGGCGGCCTTTTTCGCGCCGTAGTCGTCCATGGCCTGCTGCAGGTGCTTTTCCATGTAGTACTGCACCGTGGTGTCGATGGTCAGCACCGCGTCATAGCCGTCCTCGGCGTCATAGTAGTCCTCGTACTTGGTGTAGAGCATGTCGGTGCCGTAGGCGTTCTTGGCCCGGACGATGCGGCCGGAGGAGCCGGTCAGCAGTTTATCCAGACTCAGCTCGATGCCCAGCAGCCCGTTGTTGTCATAGCCCACGAAGCCCACCACATGACAGGCCAGGGAGCTGTAGGGGTAATAGCGCTTGGAGTCGGTCTCGATTTTGACGCCCTTCAGGTTGTATTCGTTCTTGAACTCCCGTACCTGCTCGCTCAGCTCGTCGTCCACCTTGCGGGCCACGGTCTTGTACCAGCTGCGGGTGTCCTCGGTCATCTCCAGGATCTTCGCGGCGTCCACGCCCAGGATCTGGGAGAGATAGTGGGCGATGAGGACCGGGTCCTCGTCGTACATGGAGATCTCCGCCGGGGAGATGTAGATGGTGTCCACCGTGGCGCTCATGGCCAGGATCTTGCCGTTGCGGTCGTAGATGGTCCCCCGCTTGGAGCTGAGGGTGGTGGGGCGCACCTGCTGGTCGATGGCCGCGGATTCATAGCGTTCATGGTCCTGGATCTGGATCTGATAGAGTTTCCCCACCAACACTATAAAAGCAGCGATGCCGCACACGATCATCAGTGTCAGTGTGCGGCTGAGCATCATCCGGTTGGGCGGGCTGACGCCCCTGTTTTTCGGATTTGACGTTTTGGATGCCATAGTCTGTCTCCCATCCCTGCCGGGCCATACGCTTCCCCCGCAGGGACCCGCGGCGCTGCCGCCGAGGGTCCCCGCGTCGGTCGGAACAGTGTATGCTCCGGCGGCTCAGAAGTATGTGCCCAGGCCGGACAGGAAGTCGCTCACCCGGTCCACGAAGCCGCTGTCCTCCTCCGTCACCACCATCGCCTTGTCCGGCGCGGAGGTGTCGATGTAGGCGATCTGGCTGGCGTTGGGCTTCTGCATCCCCAGGCGGAGCGTGGCGTACTCTTCGATCTCGGCCAGGTTGAAGGCGCTCTCATAGCTGATGCGCAGCTTGTCCTGCTGCTCGCGCAGCTCCGCCAGGCGGCTTTCCAGCTCCACGCTGTCGTTGCTGACGCGCAGCAGATTCACCTGGGCGGTGATGCCGGTGACAAACAGGAAGGCCGCCGCCACCAGGCCGATGATGGCCGCGGGGGCGATGCTCTGTCTGCTGCGCCGGAGGCCACGCTCCCGGCTCAGGCTCTCCGTGCGCGTGCGCGTGCGCGGTCTGGCCGTGGGTGCGCGGGGCGCGGCGTAGCTGTCGTTCTGGTAGAATCCGGGGTAGTTCAGGTCGTATGCCAGGCTTCCGTACACGGGAACCTCGCCAAACCTTCTGGTCGCCTCTGCCATGATGCCCATCCTTTCTCCATCCCCCCGGAAAAGCGGGGGTGTATCATCAAACTGTGATGTTGAAACCTGCTCGTTTGTGTGTTATACCCGTTCTGCCACCCGAAGGGAGGCGCTGCGGGCGCGGGGGTTTTCCTCCAGCTCCCGGGCCGAAGGGATCAGGGGTTTCCGGTAGACGCTTTTCAGGGTCTGGCGAAAGCCGCAGACGCAGACCGGAAAGTCCCGGGGACAGGTGCAGCCGTGTTCCCGGGCCGCGATGGCGCTTTTGACGATGCGGCTCTCCAGGGAGTGGAAGCAAATCACCGCCAGACGGCCACCTGGGGCCAGGCGCTCCGCGGCGTGGTCCATCAGCTCGGAAATGGCGGCCAGCTCGTCGTTCACCGCGATGCGGATGGCCTGAAAGCTGCGCTTGGCCGGGTGCTGCTTTTCTCTGCGGGCCGCCGCCGGCATGGCCTGGCGGATGAGCTCGGAGAGCTCTCCGGTCCGCCGGATGGGCGCTGTGGCCCTGCGCCGGACGATGGCGGCGGCGATGTTCCGGGCGTAGCGCTCCTCGCCGTATTCGTAGAGGATGGCCCGCAGCCGCTCCTCCGGCCACTCGTTCACCACTTCATAGGCCGTCAGGCTCTGGTCGCTGTCCATGCGCATGTCCAGCGGCGCGTCGGCCATGTAGGAGAAGCCCCGCGCCGTCTCGTCCAGCTGGGGGGAGCTGACCCCCAGATCGAAGAGCATCCCGTCGGCTTTGTCCACCCCCGCGCCGTCCAGCAGGGCGGGAAGATCGCGGAAGTTGCCGTGGACGAAGGTGATGCGGTCTGCAAACGGTTCCAGCCGGAGTTTGGCCCGGCGGATGGCCTCCGCGTCCCGGTCGATGGCGATGAGCCGTCCGGTATCGAGACGGCGGGCGATCTCGGCGCTGTGGCCGCCCATGCCCAGGGTGCCGTCCACATAGATCCCGTCCGGGCGGAGCTTCAGGGCCTCCATGCACTCTGCCAGCATCACGCTGGTGTGGCCGTAGTCCTCCATCAGAAGTCCAGCTCCTCCATCACCGCGGCGATGTTCTCCGGCGTGGTCTCCAGGGCGTTGATCTGCCGCCAGGCCTCGCTGTCCCAGAACTCCGCGTGGTTGTTGCAGCCGACCACGGTGACGTTTTTCGTCAGCCGGGCGAAGTCCCGCAGAAACTGCGGGATCAGAATGCGGCCCTGGCCGTCCAGCTCGCACTTGGCGGCGTAGGCGAAGAGGGGGCGCATCTTGCTCTGTTTGCCGTAGGGCATGGCGTTGACCTTGGCGCAGAAGTCCTGCCAGCTCGCCTCGTTGTAGGCGGTCAGGCAGCGCTCGCGGCTAAGGGTGAGGTAGAACACCTCTCCCAGTTCCTCCCGCAGCCGGGCGGGGATGAAAAGTCTGCCCTTGGCGTCGAGATTGTGCTGATATTCCCCGGTCAAACCTCTCACCTCCGGCAGCGGGTGCGCGTTGCCCCGTTCCGTGGGAATCGGGCGGCAGATCCGGGCATTTTCCCCCATCCGTATGGGCGGCCGCTGCACTTTCTACCACTTCTCCCCACTGTGCCCCTAATTATAAAAGCACCCCCTGTAAAACGCAAGTCTTTTTTCCCGTCGTTTCCGTCCCCACCGGGGCGATCGCCGCAGTTTGTAGACGAAAAACGGGGGATCGGCACAAGATATGGTGCAGCGTCAAAATCTCTTTATATATTTTGTCAAAAATCGTCCGCTTTGTGCAGAACCGGGTCGGAGTGGGGCGGCGGGGCGCTTTTCGAGTCTGTTCCCTGTGCCCCGGCCCCGGGGCGCGGCTTCGTCGATTCCGTGCGGTTTTGCTGTGCGGTTTGGATAAAACGTACATTTTTGCGCGGCGCTTGACAAATTTTTTTCACAGCGCTATACTTGCTTTGATTCAAGCTTTTTTCCTGTCCGCCGTCTGCGGACAAGGCCGCCTGTGAGAGAGAGGAGAGAAATCATGGCTGCTGCTTCCCTGGTCCTCGGCATCGTCTCCCTGGTCGTCGCCGTGTTTTTCAATGGCTACGTCTGGGCCGGTGCGCTGTGCGGCATCGTTGGCATCGTTCTGGCGGTGCTGGCCCGCAAACAGGCCCCCAGCGGCGTGGCCACGGCCGGGCTGGTCTGCTCCATCGTCGGCACTTCCCTCTGCGTCCTGTTCTTTGTCGCCTGTTCCCTGCTGGTCCGGGCGGTGAAGGACGCGGTCAGCGTCGCCATCGGCTGACAGGGTCCCCCTTCTGCGTATGACATCAGACCGGCTGGCCGCCCGTCTGCTGTACATAAATCATTTGAGAGAGGAGAAACATCATGGCAGTAGCATCTCTGGTTCTCGGCATTGTCTCCCTGGTCATCGGCTGCATCTTCCCGTACCTGGGCATTGTCGGTGCGGTCGCCGGCGTCGTCGGCATCGTTCTGGCGGTCCTGGCCCGCAAGAAGGGCGAGAAGAAGGGCTTGGCCACCGCCGGTCTGGTCTGCTCCATCATCGGCGTCATCCTCTGCGTCGTCCTCTACATCGCCTGCGCCGCCGCCGTCGCGGCCGTGCAGGGCGCTGTCGAGTCCGGTGCCCTGGACGAGCTGACCGAAGCGCTTCAGAACGCCACCACCTGAGCGGAAGGATTGCCAATGCCTCCGGGCATTGGCAATCTTCTTTTTTTGGAAACGGGGTCTGTATGCATCCGTATTTTCACATCTTTGGACTGAGCATCCCCGCCTATGGGACCATGATGGCCCTGGCCCTGGTCGTGGGCTGCGCCCTGGCCTGGCTTCGGCTGCGGAAGCTGGGCGGGGACTGGGAGACGCTGCTGCTCGTCGCGGCTTGTGCCATTGGACTGGCACTGGTCGGAGCGCGTCTGCTGTACCTGCTGGTCTCCTATGACGCGGGCCGTCTGCTGGCGGAGCTGGGGCGGGGGGACTTCTCCTTCCTGAGCGCGGAGGGACAGGTGTTTTACGGCGGGCTGTTCGGCGGCATTGCCGGGGCGCTGCTGGGCTTTCGCATCGCCAAGGAGCGGCGCTGGGGGATGTATGTGCAGGCCATTGTGCCCTGCATCCCGCTGGGACAGGCCATCGGGCGCGTCGGCTGCCTGCTGGGCGGCTGCTGCTATGGCTTCCCCTACGAGGGCTTCGGGGCCGTCTGTCTGGCGGAGGCCGGGGTGCCCGGGACCGTGTTCCCGGCGCAGCTCGTGGCGGCGCTGGCGGATGTGCTGCTTAGTCTGGGGCTGCTGTGGTATGACAGGCGACGGCCCCGGGCGGGGGTCCGGCTGCTGTATCTCTATCTGGCGGGCTATGCCGTCGTGCGCTTTGGGCTGGAGTTTCTGCGGGGTGATCTGGTCCGCGGCGTGGCCGGAGGGCTGTCCACTTCGCAGTGGATCAGTCTGGGTATGCTGGCGGCGGGGCTTGGTTTGCTCCTGTGGGAGCGGCGGAAGCGGCCCGAAGCGGGGGCGTGAGTGGGTCCCGGGATGGGTTTGACGCGCCGTGCGATGGGATTCGCCGGAGTGCAGGTCCCATTTGCCTGGGACGGCGGAAATACGACGGCTCCTTTGAGGTGTTTCTCGAAGGAGCCGTCGTTTCCTTTTTCCCGGTCCGCTCAGGTCTCGATGTTGATGTTGCGGGCGCGTTCGTTTCCGGCGGGTCTGCTGACGCCGGCGGCGTTGCGGAAGTTGGCGCGGGACTTGCCTACCTCGTTCAGGGCGGCGGTGATGGCCTCCTCCGTGCGGCGGAGGGCGTCGTCCACATAGTCGTTGGCCACGCGGTAGAGTTCGCGGGTGCGGGTCTCGGCGTTGCTCAGCAGCTCGTTGCTGCGGTTTTTGGCGGCGCGGACGATCTCCTGCTGCTCCACCAGCTCGGCGCTGCGCTCCTCGGCGGCGCGGCGAATGGCATCGGCCTCCCGCTTGGCGGAGCTGATCATCTCGTCCCGGGTGCCCACCAGGCGGCGGGCCTCGGAAAACTCGGACGGCAGCCGCGCCCGGATCTCATCCAGCAGGTTCAGCACCTTGTCCCGCTCCACGATGCACTTCTCGTTGCCCAGCGGGACGCCCCAGGCCTCTGTAACCATCGTATAGAGCATTTCGATCAGCTCCAGCACATCGTTGTTATCCATTCCCCGAAACCTCCTGTTGTTTGATTTTTTCCTCCACGTCGCGCAGGATCTCCGCCGGGACGAAAGGCCGCAGATCCGCCCCGTAGCGGGCCATCTCCTTCACGACAGTGGAGCTGATATAGGTGTATTTCGCGCTGCTGGTCAGAAACAGCGTCTCCAGCTGGGGGTTGACGGTCTGGTTGATGAGGGACATCTGGGCCTCGCTCTCGTAGTCGGAGACCGCCCGCAGGCCCTTTACCAGCACGGCCCCCTCAAACTGCTTGGCATACTCCGCCAGCAGCCGGTCGGAGCAGTCCACCGTGACGTTGGGCAGATGGGCGATCACCCGCTGGATCAGCTCCATCCGCTCCTCCAACTGGAACAGCGGGGACTTTTTGCTGCTGTTCACCGTCACGCAGACCACCACCCGGTCGAAGATGTGGCTGGCGCGGCGGATGATGTTCAAGTGGCCCAGCGTAATGGGGTCAAAGCTGCCCGGACAAATTGCAGTCGTCATCTCTCACGCATCCTTTGTGTAGGTTGTCAGCTTTACGCGGCCATAACGGTACTCCCGCAGCTTGCGGTACGGGGCCTCCAGCTCCGGCAGTGCCGTCTCGACGCGTGATTCACAAATGATTATACCACCATTGGTCAAAATGTCAAAGGTTTTCACGCGAAACAGCGCGTTTTTTGTAAGTTCGCTGTCATAGGGCGGGTCCAGGAAGATCAGATCGTAGCTGCCGCAGCGCTCCAGGAAGCGCAGGGCCTCGCTCTGGCACACCCGGACCGGCAGTCCGGCGCGGCGGACGTTCTCCCGGATCAGGGCCAGGGCCTCCCGGCTCCGGTCCACCACCGTCACTTCGGATGCGCCCCGGCTGGCCGCCTCGATGCCCAGCTGGCCGGTGCCGCCGAAGAGGTCCAGCACCCGCCGCCCCTCCAGGTCGAACTGGCAGATGTTGAACATGGCCTCCTTCACCCGGTCCGTGGTGGGGCGGATGTCCATACCCTCCGGTTCCCGGAGCCGCCTCCCCCGGGCCTTGCCTGTGATGACTCTCATGTGTCCGCTCCCTCCTGCCTGTGAAAATAGTCGTATACCGCCCGGGCCGTGCTGCGCGGCACCGCCTCGGCCAGCTCCTCCACCCCGGCCAAGCGGATGGCCTTCAGGCTCTTGAAGCGCCGCAGCAGGGCGTTCCGCCGGGCCTCCCCCACCCCGGGAATGGCGTCCAGCGCGGAGGCCACGGTCCCGGCCCGGAGGCTGCGGTGGTAGGCGATGGCGTAGCGGTGGACCTCCTCCTGGATCGTGCCGATGAAGGAGAACACCGCCTGGTTGCCCACGATGCCGATCTCCCGCCCGTCGGGGGCGATCAGGGCCCGGGTGCGGTGGCGCTCGTCCTTCACCATGCCGAAGACCGGGAGGCTCAGCCCCAGGTCCGCAAGGGCCCGCTCCGCCGTCCGGGCGTGGGTGGCGCCCCCGTCGATCAGCAGCAGGTCCGGGATCTCGGCAAACTTCTCGTCCCCCTCCACGGCCCGGGTGAAGCGGCGGGACAGGGTCTCGTACATGCTGGCGTAGTCGTCCGCCCCCTCCACGGTCTTCATCTTGAAGCGGCGGTAGTCCCGCTTCAGGGGCTTGCCGCCGACAAAGACCACCATGCCCGCCACCAGGCCGAAGTTGCCGGTGTTGGAGATGTCGTAGGCCTCGATGCGGCGGGGCGGCGTGGGCAGCTCCAGGGTCCGCTGGAGCCACTCCAGGGTCTTGTTCCGGCGCTCGGTCTGGGTCGTGGCCCGCTGGACCTCCTCCCGGGCGTTCAGACAGGCGGTCTCCGTCAAAATCGCCTTGTCCCCCCGCTGGGGACTCAGCAGACGCACCCGGTGGCCCGCCTGTTCCGTCAGGAGCCGCTCCAGCTCCGCCCGGTCCTCCAGCTCCAGCGGCAGCAGCAGGGTCTTCGGCCAGGCCCCCCGGCGGGCGTAGAATTGCAGCACCAGGCGGCCTACCGCCTCGCTGTCACATTCCAATGGCTCATCCAGCAGCTCAAACTCCTTGTCCACCAGGCCGCCCTCGGCGTAGTGGAGGACCGCGAAGCCGGTTTTGGCCCCCCGGAAGAAACCCACCGCGTCCGTGTCCGCGAAGGCTGTGGCGATGACCTTCTGCCGCTGGCCCAGCTGCTCCAGGGCCCGCAGCCGGTCCCGGACCGCCGCCGCCGCCTCAAAGCGCAGGTCTTCGGCGGCATGTTCCATCTGTTCGGTCAGCGCGGCTTTCAGCTCCGCGGTCCGTCCGGAGAGGATCAGCACGGCCTGGTCCACGGCGGCGCGGTACTCCGCCGGGTCCGCCTCGGCCCGGCACCAGCCGACGCAGGCCCCCAG
>JAFYIF010000322.1 GCA_017538775.1 Oscillospiraceae bacterium
AAAAGAACCGTCGCCCTGTCTTAATAAAATCCCTCTTTTTTATTGTTATTTCTGTTCCATCTGACGCAAAATTTCCATCATCTCCGCGGGTGTTACGATAAACCTCCGTTGTGGGAAATGTTTGATGTTCCCTGTGATCAGATAGGCGTCATTATCCCGCTTTTCCATGACAAGCTCATAGAACACCAGATCGTCCTCGTCCGGGAGCGTCTCGCCGGTGGGCGTCAAAGTGCCGACAGAGACGCCGTACTCCTGAATGACAGCAAGCGTTTGTCTGATCCGTTCCTCGCTGAACCGAAACTTCTCTCTGTGGAGCACTTCGTCATATTCCGCCAGAATGTCGTAATTGTAAAGCGGGATGATTCGGTTGTCGGCGATCGCGTTTACAACCTGCACCGTTGCGCTGTCGGCGTGCTTGGAGAGCAGCGACGCAATCAAAACATTTGTATCAAATACGGCAAAGATCATTCCGCCCTCGCCTTTCTCGCGGCGCGGGCTTGCCGGATCTCCTCGTTGATCTCGTCCAGCGTCATTTCCGGAAGATCGGCAGCTTCCTCCCGCATCTTCTGAAACACCTCCAGGGCCTCCCGGCTCGAAATTGTCCGTTCGGGGAGCACGGCGGGGAACGGCAGTCCGCGCACGGCGCGGGTCCGTTCCATGAACATCCGGAACGCCGTGTTCAGGTCCATGCCCAATGCGGAATAGATTGCCACGCAATCCTCCCGGAGCTGCTTGTCCCAGCGGAATTGATGCAACACCTGCTGGGCCATATCCTTCAACCTCCTGATCGCAACTGCAAATTGCTTGCGTTTGTAGTTGTAGTATATGTTTTTTTGCTGACACAGTCAACAGACTTTTGTCCAAACATAAGGGCGGGGAAGACAGAAGAAGCGTCCCCCTGTCTGATTCACAATCCAAAAAGGGACGCGGGCGTTTGATGCTGCCCGCGTCCCTGCGCGTCTGTGTTATGGATTCTGTGTCCTGTCAGTCAGCCGGAGCGCCGTTTCACTCACTGAATGCGCACATTGTCCAGCATCGCCACGGTGTCGTAGAGGCTGTCGTCCTTGTCCTTGACCCAGAAGCAGAGGATGATGACCTTGCCCGCGTACTGGCTGATGTCGCGGTTGGCCCGGAAGAAGCCGGTGGCGTAGAGGGCGGTGTTCGTGTGGATGCGGGCGGTGGCGTAGCTCTGGAAGCGGGTGTTGCTGGTCACCATGTTGCTCAGCAGCTTTTCCACCTTGCCGCTGGGGCTCATGACGCCGGCGCGGAAGCAGTCGGCCTTCAGCGCGACGGGGCGGCTGCGCTCCTCGGTCACCACGTTGTACTCATATTTCAGATTCCGCGCGCCCGTGGGCACCAGCACGGCCTGGAAGATGGCGCTGAAGGTCTCGCCGGAGGCGGAACCCGCGCCGGTGCTGAGGGTGGCCATCTTGCCCTCCATGCCCGTGAATTTCAGCATCTCCCGGGTCATCTGCACGGCGCCGCCGATGATCCAGCCGGACTCGCCGTCCTCAAAGCCGCCGTTCAGGAGCTGGGTGTGCAGCACGCTGTCCTGGCTGCCGAAGATCCGCGCCGAGGTGCCGTTCTGGTCGCTGCTGCCCCAGACCTTGGCGGCGCTCTCCAGCGCCTTGCCGACGGTCTTTCCGGCCCGCAGGTGCTCCAGCGTCGTGCCGACCATGTGCTTGCTGTAGTCGGAGCTGACCGCGCCGGTGTAGGCCACGACGCTCTGCGCGCCGGAGTCCATCAGCGCCTGGGCCAGCTTCTCGTTGGCGCCGCCGTAGCTGGCGTTCAGCAGGACCAGCTGGGCCCGCATGGTCCGCCCGGATTCGCTGTAGTAGTGCCGGAAGAAGGCCGGGCGCAGCTCATAGTTCGTGTTGCCGTCCGCGTAGGTGCAGATCAGCACGCGCCCGTTGCGGATGTCCGCGGACTCCTGCACGAAGTTGGCCGACCAGGCGTACTGGAAGGTCTGGATGACCGGCTCCCCGCGCCGCACCGTGCCGCAGCCGTGGATGCTGACGACCGCGAAGTGCTCCAGATTGCGGTAGTTTTCCAGCGTCGCGCCCAGATAGCTGGAGGTGATGAGGCCCACGTCCCGCAATGTGTTGACCGTCCGCACCGCGCCGCGGAGCTGATCGGCGTCCACATAGGAGCTGGTGCCGTTGTTGGACATGCCGCTCAGGACGGCGGCCTTCTCCGCGTCGGTGATGTACCAGCTCTCCGTGGCGTCCTGGGGCGTGACCACCAGCTCAGACCAGCTCAGGCCCGCGGCCGCGCCGGCGTGTTCCGCCACGCCCAGGGTGCTGCAGTCCACAGCCAGGCGCAGGCCGTTCACGCTGTAGTAGAGGGTGTAGGGCTCGCCGGAGACGGTCTCGGTCTCCGCCCGGTCGCTGAGGTACTCCTGCACGGCGTCCAGACGCAGCTGGGCCAGCGCCTCGTCGGACAGGCCGGGATTGGCGTTGTTGACCTCCTTGATGACCTTGCCCAGGCCGGTGGTCAGCTCGTCCAGGGCCGCGGCGGTCTCCTCGTCCAGCGGGAGGCTGACCTGCACCGGGCTGGCGTTGGTCTCCACCGTCTGGCCGCCCACCGTCGCCCGGGCCGTGAAGCGCAGCACGGTGGCCCCGGATTGCCGGACCGGATAGCTGCCGGTGTAGACCCCGTCGCCGTCGCTGTCCGTCAGCTTCACGCCCACGTCCACGCCGTCCAGGCAGAGGTTGAAGTGGTTGACCACCAGGCTGCTGACCAGACGGAACTCCACTGCCGTGTCAGACCCCGCCAGCACGTCGGTGGTCTGGGCGGTCAGGATGTAGGAATCCGCCGCCGTCACCGTGGTGCTGGGCGTCCGCTGGGTGCCGGCATCCGTGAAGTCGGAGCTCTCGCTGTCCTCCAGCGCCCGGTAGAGGAAGGTCACCACCGCGCCGCGGGGGCAGTTCTGGGCGGTGGAGACGGCAAGGCCGGTGCCATCCAGGAGGGAGAGGTCGTCAGCCCAGCGGGCGGCTTCGCCGTCCCAG
>JAFYIF010000323.1 GCA_017538775.1 Oscillospiraceae bacterium
GGAGAGAAGCCGTCCGACGCGCCGAGCAGATGCACGCCCGTCAGTTGCCCGTTTTCGTAGGCCGCGATCACGAAGCGGTTCAGCACCGCGCCGGGGACGGCGAATTCCACCTGATGGAACAGGAGCCAGAGCGCGTCGTGCGCGTCGAAGCTGCCGTTTCCGTCAAAGTCGCAGTCCGCTTCGTTCCAGTCCAGCGTATAGTCCGCCCCGCCGCGCACCGCGCAGAGCAGGAGGTACAGCGCCTCGGTCGTGTCGTATGCGCCGTCCCCGTTCCGGTCGCCGGGCAGGGGCAGCGTCACGGACTCGCTCAGTTCGCCCCAGCGGATCTCCAGGCTCGCCGCGCCGTGTTCGGCTGCCGGTGTGAGCGTCGTCCCCTCCGCCGGGAGCACAGTCAGTTCGATCGGGACGCCCATGACGTTGCCGCTGGCGTCATAGCTCGTCACTGTCAGGACCTCGCCGCCCAGGTCGCCGGTCAGGCTCAGGCTGTTTGCGTCCTGGTCCCATATCCAATCGACCCAGTGGCCCTCGGTGTCGATCAGGCTGCTCTGCGGCAGGCCGGAGGGGATGGGCGCGCTGAGCTCGCACATATATTCCGCGCCGTCCAGCGTCGCCGTGGCGCGCAGCACCGTCAGGCCGTCCTTGCCGTTCTCCGGCGCGACGGTCCGGACCGTCTCCACCGTCGCGGCCACGCTGAGGCTGTGGGTTTCGTCCCGGGCGCAGAGGAATTCCGCTGTCGCCGCCGCGTTGTCCTCACTCCAGACCCAGGCGTTCAGCTGCCAGTCGTGGCCCAGGGCCGGGACCGTCAGATCCACGTCGCCGGTCTGGAACAGTTCCTCCGTCGCGGTTTCGTCGAGGAACCAGCGCCCGCAGCTCTCGCAGTGCCAGGCGCCCAGGCTGCCGTCGCTCTCACAGTCCGGCTCCGTAGCTTCGGCGCGGACCAGCGTATGGACATGCTCCACGCGCCATTCGGCGGTGGCCACCGTGTCCGCGTCGATGCGCACCAGGTCGCCGGGCGCGCCGAGATCCCAGCGGTCGAAGACCATGCTGACATCGGGCGCGGCAAAGTCGCAGTCCGGCAGCGGGAGCAGTTGCTCCGGGCAGACCTCGACCGGGGCCATCTCGCCGGAACCGCCCGCCGCGTCGAAGCTGAGGGTGACGGGCGTATAGGGGGCCGTGTCGGGCAGTTCATAGGGTTCTTCGCTGTTCGGGGTCACCGTCGTCTCCTGATAGACGCCCATGACCGGGTCGGCCACTTCCACCAGCGTCTTTCCGGCGTAGGTTTCGACGCTGTACTGCCCGTTTTCATCGGTATAGACCACCTGACCGGCCACGCGCACCGGCAGATTGGCCGCCGGCTGGCCGTCCATGCCGAGGACCAGGCCGCTGACGCAGGTCGCGGCGGGCAGCGGGGCCGTGGCCGCGTACTGGGCGTGCAGCACGACCTCAAACGGGATGTCCTGGTCCTCCCTGGGGACCACCAGCGCGTCGCCCGCGTCGGGCTCCAGATAGGCCCCCTCCGGGCTGACCAGTTCCGTGTCGATCAGCTCGATTTCCTCAAAGCCGCAGATGGCCGCGCCCCAGGCGGCGACGGAGTCGGGGTCGATCAGGCTGCGCGCATCCAGATCGGCGCTGCGCAGCTGGAGCCTTGCGCCGCCGACGGTGCCGAAGATGCCGGAGCCGTACAGGGCGTAGCTGCTGCCCTCACAGCTCACTGTGACGCCCTCCAGCCGCAGCCGGGTGCTTCCCTGGACGCTGATGCCCGCCCAGGCGCGGTAGTTGCCGTACTCATCCGGCTCCCCGGCGGAGACCGTCAGGCTGCCGCCGCCGCAGATGGCGGTCTCCGCCATCAGGTACAGCGCCTCCTGCCAGTTCATCGTCCAGGTTACGCTGCCCTGGATGCGGATCTTCAATCCGTTCAGCCCTTCGTTCCGGAGCTGGAGGCCGTCGATCTCCGCGTCGCCCAGGATCTGCAGCGTTTTGGTCTCCGCGTCAAAGGAGAAGATGCCCGCGTACTGTTTGAGGGCGGGGTCCCGGTAAAACTCGTCGCAGAAGCGCTCGTTGAAGATATCGTCGGCGTTGACCGCGTTGATGTAGATCGGCTCATCCTGCCCGCCCGTGGAGAAGCAGACCGGGTACTGATCCAGCACCTGGAACCAGACGGACGCGCTGTGGTCCCCGCTGTCGGCGGTGATCTCGACGTACTGTCCCTGCTCCGCGTCGGGACTCACATGCACGGTGCCGTCCGGGTCCACCGTGGCCACATCCGGCGCGCTGCTCGTCCAGCGCAGCGTCGGCTGGGCGTTCCAAGGCTCAAAGCTGGCTGTGACATGGAAGCTGCTGCCCGCGCCGGCGCAGCTGCTGGGGACGCTGAGCGTGAGGTCCTCCAGCTCCGGCACGAACTGGGGATACAGCGCCATGTACTTCTGATAGACCGGCTCCCTGAAATCCACGGTCCTCCCGACGGCCATGTCGGCATAGCTCAGATACCAGCCTCTGAAGGTATAGCCCTCGCGCAGGGCCGGGAGGACGCTCTCCAGGCGCGCCCCGGGCAAGAGGGTCTGGAACCTGCTCTGGAATCGGCCCGCGCCGTCGGAATCGGCCTGGACGAACTCCACCACGGATCTGGTCTCCCATTTGGCGTACAGCTCGGTGTCCCCGGTGATGGGCGTGGAGAAGGCAAAGCGGTCCGTACAGGCCCGGTCGGTGTACCAACCCTTGAAGACCATGTCGTCCAGCGCGGTCGGGGTCGGCTCGCCGATCGTTTCGCCGTCCGTGACCCAGAGCGTGGGCCACCGCATCATGCCGTGGCCGTTCAGGTTGAAGTGGACCCGCCAGGGCAGATCGAACTGCAATTCCATGGCGATGGGCGTGCCGTCGTTCAGCGTGGCCTCGAGCTGGGTGGTATGTGTGCCGCGCTCGGCATTGCGCAGGGTGCCGGAGAGCCAGGGCTTCGTGTCCCCGCGGTCAAAGTGCAGCTCGATGCCCTCCGGCAGACTGCTGGAAGCCAGCAGCTTGATCTCGCGCACGTCCGCGGCGCGGTCCGTGCCCTTCACCCGGATCACCAGGTCCGTGTGCGCCAGCGTCCCGCTGTCCATCCGCACCGTCTGGGTGACAAAGACGGGGTCCAGCGGATCGACGTTCACCGTGACCGTGTAATCGCAGACCTTGCCGCCGTAATAGAGGATGCGCCAGACGGAGGTGAAGCTGCCGTGCTGGGTGGGCGTGCCCCAGAAGCGGGGGTGGTCCACCTCGCCCCAGATGTATTCCATGCCCGGCGGGATGGTGCCGCTGAGCTTTTCCACTTCATAGTAGGCGTCGCCGTCCGGCTTCGGGTCTTTGAAATAGATGCGCTGCTCGCCGCCGTCCAGCGTCGCCGTGGCGGTCATGGAGCCGGTGACGGCAGGCATCTTCCGCACCATGATGTGCAGGGTCTGATAGACGACCTTCGTGGCGCCGTCGCTGCTCCGGCGGTAGCGGATGGCAAACTCCGGCCGACTCAGGCCCGGTTTCGTCGGCGTTCCCTCCAGCAGGGGATAGGTCAGCCTGCCCCGGTTGGTCCAGCTCACGCCGTCCGGGATCTCGCCGTAGACCAGGGAGACCGCGTCGATGCTGTAGTCGTTCCCCGGCACATAGACGGGCTGGCAGGCGATCCGGAGACTCTGACCCAGGTTTATCTGCCGCAGGATGTGATAGACCTCAAAGCTGGAGCCGCCGACGCTCTCCCCCTTCTTCGGCAGATGCCAGTCGGAGTACACGTCCTGCATATGGCCCGGTTCGTCCAGGCCGAAGACCGGGTAGCTGTCGTCCCGGCTCATGAAGACCGGGAACGCCCAGTATTTGATGGGATTGGTATTATCTGAGTGGGCGCGGTCCTCCAGGCTCTTTTCATAGCGCCGGGTGGCGGTCGCGGTGTTCAGATTCGGATAGAGCTTCTCCATCAGATGTTTCCAGCTCTGGTTTCCGTAGTGGATGCTGTAGTTGTCATAGGTGTCGAGGGCGGTCTTGTCCGCGCTGGTGAGCCGGAGCGGGTCCCACCAGCCCTGGTTGTACTTCGCGTGATAGGCGGCCTGGGCCACGGTCTTGCCCGCGGCGAGCTGTTCGAGAAAGTCCACGGAGAAGGACTCGTCGCCGGAGAAGCTGACGCTCTGGGACCAGCCGAAGACCACGCCCGCGCCCATCTCGCGCATCGGCGCGCCCAGGCCGTCGGTCTTCATCGTCTGGCATTCGCCAAACCAGATCAGGCCGTTCGGGTTCTGGTGCTGCATGTGGTTGGAGATGGCGATGCCGTCCACAGCGACGCAGCTTTTGCTGTGACTGGTGAAGTCGTAGGCGTGGTAGTAGGTATAGGTTTTCCCGTCTTTTCGATATGTGCCGATCTCGGCGTAATCTTCGGTCTGCATCTTGTTCCGGGTGGTCAGGCAGAGGTAGGAGGTGCCGATGGGCGTGCTGCTGCCCGGCGCAAGCCCCTTGCTCGAGTTGCCGTGGGAGTCGATGAGCACGATGCCGTAATCCTCGATTGCGTCCGCCACCACCTGGATGTCCACCTTCGTGCCGGACCAGAGTGCGTAGGAGCCGCCGGTATAGTTGGCGATCGTCTTTGCCGGGTCGCGGTAATACCCGGAGAAATTGGCGTCGATGCCATAGTAGGGTTCCAGCAGGGCCACGTTGCGGTTGGTGGTGAAGTTGCCGCTGTTCGTGCCCATCAGTTCCGCCCTGTCCTCGTCGGGGAAGGAGGGCTCCGTGCCGGGATAGAACTCCACCGTGCCCACGTCCTCCCCGGCGTCGGGCAGCAATTCCCAGCTGCGGTCCGTCGGGAACCAGCCGTTGGGGTTTCCGCCCACGGGGATGAAGTAAAAGCCGTCCCCGAAGACGCTGATGGAGCCGGGCCTCACGTCGTCCCGCGCCTCCACCAGCGCGAGCACCTCGCCCAATATGGCGGCGTAGTCCGACTCCGAGCCGCCGTCGGGCAGCAGTTCGGCCTCCAGCGCCTCGATGGCCGCCCAGATGGCGTCGCCGCTCCCGCCGCCGGGCGTCCCGCCCCGACCGGCCGCCAGCGCCGTGCCGCCCAGACAGCCCAGCAGCAGCGCCAGGCTCAGCAGCAGGGATAGAAGTCTCTTCGCTTTCATTGTGTTCCTCCTTTTTCTCTCGTTGCATATG
Organism: Oscillospiraceae bacterium; assembly: GCA_017538775.1. Taxonomy (GTDB): domain Bacteria; phylum Bacillota; class Clostridia; order Oscillospirales; family Oscillospiraceae; genus RGIG7114. The sequence goes on from JAFYIF010000323.1 coordinate 5,158, forward strand.
GGTTTCCTGGATTGGGCCGGACTGTGATACCAGCCACGATTGCCCGCGGGCGTCGCGGCTGCTTCTCCTTCGATGTTAGCATAATCACGGTCATTTGTATAGGGTCATTTGGTTTTCTTTGTCCAAATTTGCCAAAACGCCCGGTTTCCGTTTGAAACGGAACCGAGCGTTTTTCAGATGTCTGTGATCGCGCCGTGTTCCACCGTGACTCTCTGCGGAAGCCGCTGCCGCTGCCGGTGTACACCCCGTCGGCATAGCCAGCGGCGCTGTCCGCAGAACGGAGGAGACTGCCCGAAACCGGTTCCGCAGATCCGTCCGCCCGCTCTGTTTGGACGGGGAAGCATTCTTTCAGCGGAAGCCCCAGCGTCTCGCGGGCCGGAAGGAGTCGACGAAGACCCGCTGGGCGGCCACTTCCTCCGGGCTGGGGACATGGCCGCCGAAGAGGACCCGTTCGTAAAACTCCGCCATCTCCAGCGCCTGTTCCCGCCCCGCCGGGAGGAAAAACCAGGGGAGCGCGGCGAAGCAGGCGTGGATGGATTCCTCCGGCGCCCTTGGGTAGCCCCGGCGGCGGAGGTAGTCCAGCAGCCGCCCCAGGTCCTGGCGCACCTGTTCCTCCGGGGGCGCTTCCAGATAGCGCCGCCGGAGCTTCCGCCGCCGCAGGAGCCGAAACAGGACATAGCCCAGCGCCAGGCCCGGCGGCAGCAGCGCCAGATACCAGAGCTGCGGCCCCGGCGATGCTTCCGCTTCGTCCCCGGTCTTGTCTTCCGCTGTGGCGGGCAGCTGCACGGTGCTCTCCGCCTCGTCAGACAGGGGATGCCCGTGCCCCTTTTCCGGGAGAAAGTCCAGTTCCTCCTCCGGCAGCGCCGCCCGCGCTTCCTCCCCCGGCGGTACCCAGCCGGTGCCGCGGGCGGAAAAGCCCGGCGTGGCCTCCACGGTGACCCAGCCGTAGCCGGCGACATAGCCCTCACACCAGGCGTGGGCCGCCTCCGGGCCGAGGCTGGTGTAGCGGCGGGTGGGCAGTGCGCCGCAGCGGTAGCCCTGGACATAGCGGGCCGGAACGCCCACGCTCCGCGCCAGCAGCACGGCGGCGGTGGCGTACCAGGTGCAGTAGCCCTCCCGGGTTTCAAAGAGCAGCCAGTCCAGGAAGTTTTCTCCCTCCGGCACCGGGGTGGGGGAGAGGGTGTAGCGGAAGTTGGACTGGAGGTACGCGGCGATGGCCCGGAGCTTTTCGTAGTCCGTGTCGCAGTCCGCCGTGATTGTGGCTGCCAGGGCAGCGGCGCGTTCGGAGACCCCTTCCGTGCCCAGGTCCCGGGCATAGATCCGCTCCTGCCGCGCCCTCAGCAGTTCCTCCAGCACCGTGCCGTCCCGCATGTCCAGATGAAAGCGCCGCTCATAGCGCTCCTTGAGGCTGTACCAGATCCTGCGCTCCGCCGGGTCGTAGCGGTAGCCCTCGCTGAAGGCGATGAGCTGGTCCGCCGTCCGGGCGTTGGACTCCAGCCAGTACATCCGATAGGCGGTGCCCCTTTGCTGCTGATAGTCAAAGAGCAGCCCGTTGGCCCCGGGGGTGTAGGGAAAGCGGTCTTCGTCGAAATAGAAGTGCAAAGCGTCCATGGCGGAGAACATGGTCCGGGTCTCCATCTCCCGGTAGAGGAGATAGATGTGGTTCGTGCGGAAAAAGCGCGCGTCGTCCGTGCCGCCGTGGGCGTTCTGCCAGCGCCAGAGGGCGTAGACGTGCTCCAGCGTGTCCGCGTTCCACAGCAGACCCCGCGCGTCCTCTTCCGGCTCCGCCTGGCTCCAGCTCCGCCCGTCGAAGCGGTCCCAGGTGTTGCCGATGAGATAGAGCGGCCCGCCCGTAGCTGTGTAAGGCTGCACGAGCAGGGCGGCGCTGCCGCCCTCGGTTCCGCCGACGGTCCCGGTCTCCGGCTGCTCGGCCAGGCCGCCGAAGGGGAGGCCGAACTGCGCGTTCCCCTCCCGGCGGTGGGCCAGCTGCGTCTCCACATCGTGCCAGAGTTCCTCCGCCTTTTCCACCACCGCCCGCAGCACCGGATAGTCATAGGGTTCCGCCGGGGCGGGGACGAAGAGCGTCAAAAGGCTTGCAAGCGCCAGCACGAGACTCAGTCCCCCGCGTAGCAGCGCAAACTGCTCCGCCTCCCCCCGGCGGCTCCGAAGGAAGTGCGCCTCACAGACCGCCAGCAGCGGCAGGGGCAGCATGGCCGCGACCGTCAGCCGGGGCAGCTCCCAGCCCTGCAGTGCGGCACTGAGCCAGAGGCCCAGCCAGACCAGCGCCGCTCCGGCCCGGAGGGCAAAGGAGTCCGGCGCATACCAGACAAGCAGGGAAGCCAGGGACAGCAGGGCGGGCAGAAAGGCCGGAAGTTCGCTCAGGTCCGCCAGCCCTTCCGGTCCCGAGCGGGCGAGGGACAGCAGCGCCAGGCTCAGGGCCAGAAGACAGAGCGCAGCGGGCGCCCAGGCACCCAGACGGCGGGACAGGCCCAGTAGCAGGCACCAGACCGCCAGCACCGCCGGGACCCAGACCGGCAGCGCCTCCCCGGTCTTCCGGAACCAGAAGTATGCCGCGGCTGCGGTCAGCAGACAGAGGCCGAGCAGCATCCGCCACAGCTCCCGGCGCAGTACCGCTTTCATCGCGCCGCCCCCTCTCCGCCCAGGAGATGCAGGATGTCCCGCTGTTCCGTGACCCGGAAAAAGCGCAGCTGACGCAGACCGGCGGCCATGTCAGCGGCGGCGGGCTCGTCGCCCACATAGATCAGGCTCACTTCCGCCCCCAGTTCCAGACAGCGCGCCGCCCGGCGCAGCAGCGGCGCGTCCATCAGCCAGGTGAGCAGCACATAGCTGCGCCCGCTCCGGCTTCGGGCCATGTCCAGCTCCATCAGCTCGTCGGGGCGCTTTGACGCGGTGAAAAAGCCTCCGGCGCACAGGGCCTGGAGCCGCCGCAGGTCCTCCGGCCCCCGCACCGTCAGCGCCCGGGCAGGGTCGGGCAGCACCCGCAGCATCAAGCCCTGTCGCAGCAGATAGTCCGCCAGGGCCAGGGTCCCTTCCAGCACGCTGTCCGCCGCCAGCCAGCCCGCCGCCCCCTCGGGCAGCGCGGCGCGGGCGTCGGGCAGCAGCACCAGCTCGTCCCGGTCCTCCGGCTCTAAAACGCGGAGCATGGGACGGCCCTGCAGGGCGCTGACCTTCCAGTTGATCCGGCGCAGGTCGTCGCCGGGGAAGTAGGCCCGCAGTTCCCCGTTGGGGACCCGGTCGCCCAGATACATCCGATTGCCCCGGCGCTTCTCCCGCTCCGAGGGCGGGCTCACCAGCAGCCGTTCCAGCCGGGCGGTCCGGGGCAGCACCCGCAGCTCCGTCAGGGCTTTGAGGCGGCGGCAGCAAAGGCCGAAGGGGTCCAGCGCCCAGAGTTCCTCCGCCCCCACGGCCGCGTCCCCGCAGTGGCGGCAGCGCAGATGCAGCCGCAGCTCCCGCGCCTCCAATGGGGCCAGGGAGAGCCGCAGCGTCCGGGGCGTGTCCGCAAAGCGGAGTTTCCCCTCCGTCAGGCGCACCCGCAGGTCCGTCAGCGGCAGCGGGCTGTCGTTGATGAGGACCAGGGAGCAGTTCAGGGTCTCGCCGTGCTCCGGCGTCTCCCGCTCCGTCCGCACCAGACAGCGCAGCCGGGACAGACCCGCCAGACGCCAGACCAGCGCCAGCAGCGGCGGCAGCAGCCCGGCCCAAAACAGCAGCCAGGCCGCGGCCCCGCCCCGGTGCCCGATCAGCACGGCACCGCCCAGGATCAGAAGGGCGCAAAGACCCCGTCGCAGCCAGAGTTCGCCCCGCCTCATCTGGCGTAGACCGGCGGGACGGCCACGGCGCGCACGCATTCCTCCAGCACCGAGGCGGCGGTGGCGGCGTTCAGCCCCGCCTCCAGGGACAGCACCAGCCGGTGGGTCAGCACCGCCGGGACCACGGCCAGCACGTCGTCGGGCCGCACATAGTCCCGGCCCTCCAGCCAGGCCCAGGCCCGGGCGCAGCGGCCCAGGGCGATGACGGCCCTGGGGCTGGCTCCCAGGCTGAGGCTGTGATGTTTCCGGGTGGCGGCGGCCAGGCGCACAATGTATCGGGCGATCTCATCCGAAAGGCGCACTGCGGCGGCCTCCCGTTGCAGCTCAAGTAGCGCAGGTCCGTCCAGCACGGGCCGCAGCTCCGCCAGCCGGTCCCCGCGCAGCCGGTCCCGGAGCATGGCGATCTCGTCCGCCTCCTCCGGATAGCCCATGGAAATGCGCATCAGGAAGCGGTCCAGCTGGGCCTCCGGCAGCCGGTAGGTCCCGGCAAATTCGATGGGGTTCTCCGTGGCGATGACCATGAAGGGGCGGGGCAGGGGAAGGGTCCGGCCCTCCGCCGTCACCTGCCGCTCGGCCATGACCTCCAGCAGACTGGCCTGGGTCTTGGGGGAGGTGCGGTTGATCTCGTCCGCCAGGACGATGTTGTGCATGACCGGCCCCTCGTGGAAACGCAGCTCCCCGCTGCGCAGGTCGATGGTGCTGTAGCCGGTGATGTCGCCGGGCAGGGTGTCCGGCGTGAACTGGATGCGCCCGAAGCTCAGGTCCAGACTCCGGGCCAGGGCCAGGGCCAGCGTGGTCTTGCCCACGCCGGGCACGTCCTCCACCAGCAGGTCCCCCTCCGCCAGCAGCGCCGTCAGCGCCAGACGGCACTGCCTGCTTTTTCCGTAGACCACCTGTTCCAGCTGCGCCAGCAGCGCGGCGATTGTCTCGTTTTTCATCTGAAAAGCCTCCCCGCAGAGGTTTTTTTCCATAGTAACACCGGGAAGAAAGCCCGTCAAGGCGCTGCGCAAAGGAAAGCCGGGACCGGGGCGCGCCGGACAAACAGAGGCCCCAAAGGAGTCGCTTTGAAAAAAGCCGCTCCTTTGGAGCCTTGTAAAAAACGCGTCGCTCAGCGCTGCCGTCTGTAGCGGAGCGCCAGGACCAGGCCGAGGACCAGGACGGCCACGGAGACGCCGAAGAGCAGCCAGTCCGTACCGGAGGCGCTCGCGCTCGTCTGTCCGGGGAAGTCGGCGGAGCCGCCGGAGGGCAGGTTCGCACCCTCACTGCCACCGCCGGAACGCTGCTCCCCGTCGCCGCTGCCGGGCCGACCGAATCCGCCGAAGCCGCCGGGTGGGCTAAAGTCCCCGCCCGAGGGGAAGGAAGCCCCGCCCTGACCCGGGGCCGCGCCGCCGGGAAAGCCCTGGGGCCTGCCGCCGGTCTGGTCCGGGAAAGAAGCGTCGGGGGAACCGGACGCCGGGTCCGCGTCCTCCGTCGGGACAGGAGCCGCGTCGCCCTCCTGCGCGGGCGTGCCGTCCTCGTCCGTGCCGCCGCGGGAGGAACCGAAACCGCCGGGGAAGCCGCCACCGCCTCCCATGCCGCCGCCCATGCTGCCCATGTCGGAGAGCGTGAGGGCGGAGGCGTCCACCAGCGCGGCGCTATTTTCCTGCTGTCCGGCGTCGGTGGAGGGGATGCTGCCGTCGGGCTGGCCCCGGATGCTCTCCGTCCGCAGCGTGCAGAAGCTGCGCAGTGTGGCCACGCCGGTTTCAAACTCCTCATAGCTGCAAAAGGCCGTCGGGTCTTTCTGCACATATTCGGCGATCAGGGCATAGGCCTCGTCGAGGATGCCGGTGATGTCCACCGTGTCCAGGAACTCCTGAAAATACTGGTGGTACAGCGCCGTGTATTCCGCACTGCTCTGGATCCAGCCCCACATGGGCCGCTCGTCCGGGTCGGAGACGGACATGGGCGTGTCGATGGGGTCGTTCACGGTGTCCGTCGCGTCGGAACTCTGGAAGGTGCCGAAGGCCAGGTTGTAGTCCCAGGGGATCATCGAGAGCTGGCCGTCGTGCTCGTGGAGGTAATAGTTGTGGACGATGGAGCCGGTGTAGCTGTCGCCGTTGCAGACGTAGTTGTGGACCACGAAATAGCGGAGGACCTCGTCCACGTCCACGACGGACTCCAGATTCTCATAGGCGTTCAGCTGTTTCAGCGCCTGGATCAGCCGGGTCTGGTCCGCCTGGCTCACGTCCGTTTTGGCATTGTCGAAGATGTTGGAATAGCTGTCCGGGTCGTCGTCCGTGTACTGGAGCTTCACGTCCCCGGAACCCATGCCGCCGAAGATGCCGCCGAAGTCGAAACCGCCCCGACCGCTTCTGCGGCTTTCTCCATCCCCGCTGTCGGAGTCCGCTTCGCCGGTGAACTGACTGGGATCAAAGCCTTCCGGCATCCCGTCCCCGCCGCTGAACTGGCTGGGATCGAAGCCTTCCGGCATCCCATCGCCCCCGGTGAACTGGCTGGGATCGAAGCCCTCCGGCACGGTTCCGCCGCCGAAGCCGGGCATTCCGGCGCCGCTCTCCTGCTCCGTGTCGCCGTCCTCCGTGTCCCGGTTCAGGAAGTCGTCCATGTTGAAGTCCTTGCCGTTGCCGGGGCCGCCGCCGCCGAAGCTCATGCTGTCGGGTTTGTAGAGTTCCCCCGTGTCCTTGCCGTAGCTGCGCTGGAGGAAACTGTCCTCCACGCCCTCCACGGCCAGGTACAGGCCCCAGTCCTCCCCGTTGACCGTGATGTAGACGAAGGAGCACAGCGGCGCGTCCACGCCGAAGGCGGCCATCAGGCGATAGGACAGGTAGTCCTTCATATAGGTGTTATCCTGGATGATATTGTTCAGGCTCAGCTTGTCCAGACCGTGATAGTTCTTTCCGCTCTGGTAGTGGTCGAACTCGATCTTGAAGCTGTAGCGCTGGGAACCCAGGGTTTTGACGGTGGAGAGAGAGGTGTTGCCCTTGCCCCGGATGGCCACGTTCTTCACCGCCTCGTTGTCGATCACCACGGTGCAGGCGCTGTATTCCTCCTGCTCACAGGTCTCGAGAAAGGCGTCCCAGTCGTCGATCACGATCTCCAGCGTGTGGACGCGGGACGTGTCGAACAGCGTCGTTTCGTAGCCCATGGAGCGGGAGGCGGACTGGATGCCCAGCGCCTCCCCGTTCAGAAAGAGGACCGCGACGAGCAGGCAAAGTGCGGTGATGACAACGCAGATCCGGTCAATGTGCTTGTGCGTTGACATACTGCGCCCTCCTCATCCCATGTAGTCGCCGTTGTAGCTGACCAGCACCGCGCTGTCCACGCCGGGCAGGGCAGAGAGCGCGTTGACAAAGTCGGTGCTGTCGTCCTGGAGGCGGACCTCCAGATTCAGCTCCAGATTCCCGGCGCGGGCGGACTTGCTCTTGCAGACGCAGCGCTGGGTGTGCTTGCGCAGCAGCTCCATGGCCCGCTGCTCCGCGGCCTGGTCCTTGCAGTTCAGGACGACGATGTAGGGGTTCGCGTGGCTCTTGCGGTTGGCGAAGACCAGCAGGATCACGCCGATGACCACGCTGCCGATGACCGCCAGGGGGATGAAGCCCGCCGCCAGGACGATGCCCACCGCGATGGACCAGAACAAAAAGGCGATGTCCAGCGGCTCCTTGATGGCGGTGCGGAAACGGACGATGCTCAGCGCGCCCACCATGCCGAGGGACAGCACCACGTTGCTGGTGACGGCCAGGATGACCAGGGTGGTGATCATCGTCAGGGCCACCAGGGTCACGCCGAAGCTGGAGGAATACATCACGCCGGCGTAGGTCTTCTTATAAATCAGGAAGATGAACATCCCGACGCCGAAGGCCAGGACCAGGGCCACCACCATGTCCAGAAGACTGACGGCGCTCACGTTTTCCAGAAAGCTGGATTTGAAGATGTCGTTGAAACTCATGTCATTTTGCTCCTTTGCGATTCATTCAGCCGTAGATGCGGCACTGTGCGTACTTGGAAAAGGCTGTGACGCGTCGCCCGGGGGTCTGGACCGCGTCGCGGATGATGGAGGGCAGGTATTCGTCCCATTTGACCTCCAGGATGATGGGCGCATCCCCGGCGGGGATGGTGAGACAGTCCGGATTCAGGAAGTCCGTGCAATTCAGGCCGGTGCGGATGTCGTAGTCAAAGGTCACGCGGACGTTGCCGGGCCGATAGATGAAGGGTTCCCGGGTGTAGTCCACGATGGTCTTCGGGCGCAGCCCCTGATCGCGCATCTTGCAAAAAAGCTCCCGGATCAGCGGGTGCGGGGAAGAAAGCATCCAATCGATGTCCCCGTCCACGATCTTCTGCGCCTGCTCGGCCGTGAGCGGCGCGGAATACTTGGTCCCCAGGCCGTTGAGCTTGCTCTTCTTTTCCAGATGGATCAGAGAGCTGTCGCCGTTGTAGAATCGGATGCGGAATTTCTCCCGCGCATTGACGCCGTCCAGCTTCTCCCGCAGCGCTTTGTCGGCGGCGTTGTCGAAGTACAGGCTGCGGATCAGGTACTTCCCGTCGATGGCGTGGGGGTCGGGCTCCATGATGGCCCGCAGCCGCTGCCGGATGGTCAGAAGATCCAGATCGTTCAGTTCGTGTTTCCATTCGTGCCGATAACGCGGCGGAGGGCTGTCGGCGGATCGTTTCTGCATGTGTGTCACCTCCTGCGCTTTAGCATACGAGCGCAACTTAAAGTCCAGTTAAAACCGTCTGTGAAAAAACTGTAAACCTTGCGAAAAAACGCTGGACACGCGCTGTTTTTTCAGTATGCTGGAACGTGCAAGGATAGGATCTGCTTGACAGATCAAAAGAAAAAGAAAGCGGGTGTTTCTATGTACTGTGGAAACTGCGGCGCGGAACTGAGCGCGCAGACCAACTTCTGTCCCTATTGCGGTACGTCGCTGCAAAGCCCCACAACCTCCATTTCGCTGCTGCACAAGGCGGCCTCCACCGCGAAGGACACCAACCAGTACAACCTGGTGCTGGTCTCCATCGGCTCCTGCAGCGCCGGGATGGCGGGGGACCTGCTGGAGGATGTGTTCGGCTACACCGACGCGGAATCCGGCAATCTGGTCCGCATGGCCCCGGTGGTCGTGGGGGAGAACCTGACCGCTGAAGAGGCGGCCACCGTCGCGCAGATGTACACCGAGTACGGGCTGCAGGTCTCCATCACGGACCGGCAGGACCAGTATGTGGACCTGACGGGCAAAGCCAGGGCCTCCGTCTTTGACGGCAAGGGCGGGCTTCTGGCCGGGGCCGCCGCAATCATCGGGGCGCTGACCGTGGCCAACCGCATCTCCTCCTATCGCCGCTACAAAAAGCCCTCCCTGCTGGAGCGGCTGTTCCACATCAATTATCCCCCTGCGCCGACGGTCTACCGCCGGAATTTACTGCCCCGCCTGGAGACCACGCCCCTGGCGCCGCGCCGCACGATCCGCCGTCCCATGCCCCAGCCCCGTCCCGCCCCGCGCATCCCCCAGAACCGGGGACCC
>JAFYIF010000324.1 GCA_017538775.1 Oscillospiraceae bacterium
AGGGTTTCCCGGGCAGCGCGCCACGCCCATACCGAACTCAGTAATTGGTGGCCCGCACCATGAAATAACTCTGGGGATGGTCGCAAACGGGGCAGACCGTGGGAGCGGCCTTGCCGATGACGATGTGCCCGCAGTTGCGGCACTCCCAGACCTTCACGGAGCTGCGCTTGAAGACCTCCTGGGCCTCCACGTTGTGCAGCAGGGCGCGGTAGCGCTCCTCGTGGGTCTTCTCGATGGCGGCCACCATGCGGAAGCGGTGGGCCAGCACCGGGAAGCCCTCGGCCTCGGCGGTCTTGGCGAAGCCCTCATACATGTCCGTCCACTCGTAGTTCTCGCCGTCGGCGGCGGCGGCCAGGTTCTGGGCGGTGTCGCCGATGCCCTCCAGCTCCTTGAACCAGAGCTTGGCGTGCTCCTTCTCGTTGTCCGCCGTCTGGGTGAAGATGGCGGCGATCTGCTCAAAGCCCTCCTTCTTGGCGGTGGAGGCGAAATAGGTATACTTGTTGCGCGCCTGACTCTCACCGGCAAAAGCCGCCCAGAGGTTCTGCTCGGTCTGGGTGCCCGCGTATTTGTTTGCCATGTTGGGTTCCTCCTTGTTGTTCGTTGGATCGCGTTGGTTTAGCTACAGCATAGCAACGATTTCCAAAAAAAGCAAGTGTTATTCCTTTGACAGAGTGGGAGACGGGCATCAGTCCATCAGATCCTCCCGGAGCTTTTCGATCCATCCGGTGTCCTGACGCTCAAAGCGTTCCAGAAACGGATAGAAGTTTGTGCTGCATGAGGTCGTGTCCGAAAACTGGATTGCCGCGACGCGCCGCTTCATGTCAAGGTAGCTGCGCTGGTAGATCTGACCGCAAATGGCCCGGATCTGCGCTTCGTGGGCGTCGTAGTTCCGGACGCCGGTCAGGCGTTCGATCTCTGCGGCATTGGTTTTCTTTCCCTGATTCTTCAACGCGACATCGCCGAAATGCGAAAGGATGATCTGCATCGTACAGGGGTTCGCAAAGATGATGAGTTTGTCCGCGGCGTTCTCCTTCGCCAGAAAGCGGTTGAGCTTCTGCTTGAGTTCCGCATACTCCCGATAGGGCGCTTTGTCGGTATCGCAGAACACCAGAACGATTTCGTATCTGTCGTTCTGAAACGCATCCTGAAACCGCGCCGGGATGTTGGACGCGCTCTTCGCGTTGAGCGGAAAAAACGCGTAGACGCTGCTCCAGACGCGCAGCTCCAACAGGCGGCGGAAATAGAAATAGTCCTCGTTGCCTTCACAGATCACGCACACCTTGCGCGTCCTGCTGAGCGGGGGCAGCTTAGCCACTTTGCGTCACCTCCAGCAGGGACTCGAAGAGATCCGGCTCCGGCAGCGCGCCAAAGGCGCCTTTCCGGTAGCGCTCGATCAGGTCGGAGCTTTCCCGCACGCCTGTTTTCTCCGCTGTAAAGTCCGCCAGCGAATACAGGTAGGCGTCTTCCCGGTCCTTGTGCGTGAACCAGATCTGCTCTTTGCGAAACAAGGTGCGGCAATCCATCAGGGAAACGTCGTGGACGCTGGCGATCAGCTGCGCATGGCGATTCAATTCATTGTTGAACAGCGCGAGGATCGCCCGGGTCAGCCGGAAATGCAGACTGCTGTCCAGTTCATCGATGACCAGAATCCGCCCGTGTTCCAGCGCGTCCAACACATAGCCCGCCAGCGCCGCCATCTTCTTTGTCCCGGTCGAGTCGAATAAAATGCTCGGTACGCTTACACCTTTATAAACAGAGGTAAGGTGCAGCATCTCCCAAAGCGGCGCGCCGGAAGGCAGCAACTGCTCCTGGTTTTTTTCGTCTCCTCCGTCTGGCGTTTCAAGCACGATTTTGAGCTTGTCATCGGTTAGATATGCATAATCATCCAGATACAGGTCCGCATTCCGCACAAAATGCGCAATTCTCCGCTGCGTTTCCCCGGATGCTTTCATCATTTCGATCGTCTTTTTGATCGGAATGCGGTTCATGTCCACAAGGTCCAGCCTGGAGGCGAACGCGACCATCCGCTCCTTGATTCTTTTCAGGCAGGGAAAGGCCTCCGTATCCACCATATAAATCAGAATGTTGTTCCGTGCCGCCACAGGCATGGCCGCGGCCAGCCCCTCGTCTTCCGCAGCGTAGTGCTTTTCCAGACTGTCCCGGACAAACAGCTCCGTCGATCTCTCATTTTTATACTTGTCCCGGTGGATCTCGGCAAAGCGTTCATAAACGAATTCCTGTCTGCTGACATCGTACTTGAATGCAAACAGGTTTTCCGCTCCGCCCTCCAGAAAGGTCACGGAGAGTTCCACAAGCGGCTCGTCAAAAAAAAGATTGCTCCGCAGCTCGCCCCTTTGCCCCAGCATGATCGCTTTCAGCGCCCCCAGAATGCGGACAAAGTTCGTTTTTCCGGAGTTGTTCGGACCAAACAGCACCGCGGTTTTCAGAACATTCACGTCCCCGACCGCGGCGACGTTGTTGGGAAAGCGCTTGTAGTGCATATTGGCCTGCATGGAAAACGTGACTTCGGAATGATAAATGAAACAGTTGCGGACCTTCAGCGATAACAGCATCCTGCATCCCTCCTCCTGTCTGTTAGTATAGCAGAAAAAATTTTTTGTGCAATAGAAAAGCACAAAAAATTAAAATCTCCGACAGAACAACCGCCCGTAGCAGCGCAAGCGCCGGTCGGCATCTTGAGCTTCCCCGCCCCTTGACTTTCCCCCCACACCCATCTATACTTTTCCCATCTTTTGAACCGGGAGTGACAGAGCATGGCGGAGGCGGCAGTGTATGAGGCCGGGGCGGTGGACGTGGCGGTGATCGGCGCGGGGCACGCGGGGATCGAGGCGGCTTTGGCGGCGGCGCGGCTGGGGATGGAGACGGTGATCTTCACGCTGAACCTGGACGCCGTGGGGAACATGCCCTGCAATCCGGCCATCGGCGGCACCGGGAAGGGGCATCTGGTGCGGGAGATCGACGCGCTGGGCGGGGAAATGGCCCGCGCGGCGGACCGGGCGGCCATTCAGTACCGGATGCTGAACCGGGGGAAGGGCGCGGCGGTCTGGTCCCTGCGGGCCCAGTGCGACCGGCGGCGCTATCAGGAGCTGATGAAGCAGACGCTGGAACGGCAGCCCCGGCTCCGGCTGCGGCAGGCGGAGGTGGTCTCCGTCGAGACCGAGGCCGGGCGCGTCACGGCGGTGGTGACGGCGGCGGGGGCGCGCTGGCGCTGCCGGGCCGCGATCGTGGCCACCGGAACCTATCTCCGGGGGCGGACGGTGATGGGGGAGCTGATCCGCGCCTCCGGGCCGGACGGGCTGGCGGCGGCGGAGGGGCTTTCTGCCTCCCTGCTGGCCCTGGGGCTGCATCTGCGGCGCTTCAAGACCGGCACCCCGCCCCGGGTCAACGGGCGCAGCGTGGACTTCGACGCCATGACCGTGCAGGAGGGGGACGCGGAGATCGAGCCCTTCTCCTTCTCCACCGACCCGGCGGGGCTGCGCAATCAGCGGCGCTGCTGGCTGACTTGGACCAACGCGGAGACCCACGCCGTGATCCGGGAGAACCTGGACCGCAGCCCCCTCTATTCCGGGGTCATCGAGGGGGTCGGCCCCCGCTACTGCCCCAGCATCGAGACGAAGATCGTCACCTTCCCGGACAAGGAGCGGCACCAGCTCTTTGTGGAGCCCATGGGCCTGCACACCGAGGAGCTGTACATCCAGGGCTTTTCCTCCTCCCTGCCGGAGGAGGTGCAGCTGCGGATGCTGCACACGCTGCCGGGGCTTCAGCACGCGGAGATGATGCGCTCGGCCTATGCCATCGAGTACGACTGCGCCGACCCCACCCAGCTCCGCCCGACGCTGGAGGTCCGGGCGGTGGAGGGCCTGTACGGGGCCGGGCAGTTTAATGGCTCCAGCGGCTATGAGGAGGCGGCGGCCCAGGGCCTGGTGGCGGGCATCAACGCCGCGCTGAAGCTGAACGGGGAGCCGCCACTGATTTTGCGGCGCAGCGACGGCTACATCGGCACGCTGATCGACGACCTGGTGACCCGGGGCACGGAGGAGCCATACCGGATGATGACCTCCCGGACGGAGTACCGCCTGCTGCTGCGGCAGGACAACGCCGACGAGCGCCTGTGCGCCATCGGGCACCGGGTGGGCCTGGTCAGCGGGGAACGGCTGGCGGAGGTGGAGGCGAAATACGCCGCCGTGGCCCGGGAGCTGGAGCGGCTGGAGCACACGGGCCTGGGACCCAGCCAGGCGCTGAACGACTTCCTCCGCGCCCAGGGCACCGCCCCGGTCAGCGACGGAGCCACGCTGGCGGAGCTGCTGCGCCGCCCCCGGATCGGCTATGCGGAGCTGGCCCCCTTTGACCCCGGCCGCCCCGCCCTGCCCGGCCCGGTCTGGCGACAGGCGGAGATCCGCATCAAATATGAAGGTTACATCCGCCGCCAGCTGCGGCAGGTGGAGGACTTCGCCCGGATGGAGGCGCACTCCCTGCCCGAGGACCTGGACTACGCCGCCGTGCCGGGGCTGCGGCGGGAGGCCCGGGAGAAGCTGGCCGCGCTGCGTCCGGAGTCCCTGGGCCGGGCCGGGCGCATCAGCGGCGTCAGCCCGGCGGACCTGGCCGCGCTGATGGTCTGGCTCTCCGCCGGGGAAAAACCCGACAAATCGACCAAAAGCGATTGACAAAGTCTCGACAGGTATCGTATAATTTGTGGAAGAACCACCGCGCACGCGGATTTTTTGAAAAGAGAGGGGAACTGCTTTATGTACTATCCTTACTCCAGAGGGGGCGCGAGTACGTTTGAGGTCATGCTCTACATCGCGCTGGCGCTGGCCGTCGCCGCCACCGTCGCCATCTGCCTGTTCATCCTGCCCAAGAGCAAGGCCAATCACTCCAACGTCTACATCGCCAAGGCCCACGACATCGTCAACTTCAAGAGCCTGCTGATCGACAAGCTCATCAAGGTGCTGTACATCTTCTCCACCTGCTTCACGGTGCTGTTCGCCATCTTTGAGCTCTTCGCCGGGCTGCCCTTCCTGTGGTTCCTGATCCTGCTCATCGGCGGGCCCATCCTGATCCGGCTGCTGTACGAAAGCTTCATGCTCTTCGTCCTCCTGACCCAGAACGTCATCGAGATCAACCGCAAGCTGGGCGGCAGCCCCGCGGAGCCGGAAGTGCCCGCCGTACCCCGCATGATCTTCTGCACCCAGTGCGGCACCCAGTTCGACGCCAGCCAGGGCGTCTGCCCCAACTGCGGGACGAAACTGTAAGCGCAGCTCGAAGGACATATTGACGCCCCTCTTCCGTGCGGAAGGGGGGCGTTTTGCGGGGCGGGGTTGATTAGTCTTTGCTGGTAAGCAGCTTAA
>JAFYIF010000029.1 GCA_017538775.1 Oscillospiraceae bacterium
CCAGCACCCGTTCGCGCCGGTCAAACCGGGCCATGATGCTTGCATGGAGGTCGGCGGGCACAGGCTCCGGCTCCAGCAGCCCGGACAAGTCCTGCATGGCCGCATAGAACGCCCGGCAGTCCGCGCAGTGTTCCAGATGCGCCCGGACCGCCTCGGCTTCCGTCTCATTCAGTTCCCTGTCCAGCAGGGCGCTGAGGCGCTCGCGCATCGCTTCGCAGTCTTTCATACCCGCTCACCTCCTTTCCGACCCTTAGACGGCCCCGGCGCAGAAAAGTTCCCGTCGGCGGAAAGGAGGGCGCAGAGCTTTTTCCGCGCCCGGAAAATGCGGGTCTTCACCGTGGCCTGGGGTAGAGAAAGGGCCGCGGCGATCTCCTCATAGCTCAGCCCGGCGTACTCCCGCAGCAGCAAGGGCCGCTGGAAGTCCTCCGGCAGCTGCGCCAGAGCCGCCCGCACCTGGGCGCGGGTCTCGCTGCGCTCCGCCAGAACGGCGGGGTCATGTCGCGTGTCCGGGATGTCCAGCTCCGGCGACAACCCGTCCCCGTCGGGGGAGAGGGAGAGCGTGTCCCGCCGTCGGCGCAGCATGTCCGTACAGACGTTGGAAAGGATGCGGTACAGCCAGACGAAGAGGCGGCTGTCCCCCCGGAAGGAGGCCAGGCCGGTATAGGCTTTCAAAAAGGTCTCCTGCACCGCGTCCGCCGCGTCCTCCTCGCTGCGGAGGCTGCGCAGGGCCAGGTGGTAGAGGGCGCGCTCGTTGTCCAGCACGATCCGCTCAAAGGCATCCCGGTCCCCCGCTTTCGCGGCGGCGACCAGTTCCAGTTCCGAAAATCCGATCACGCGCTTCCCCTCCTTTCCGCTCAGCGCAAATCCCGCTTGATTCTGGCCGCCGCCCGGCGCACGTCCTCGAGCGTCTCCACCCGGACCAGCTCAGCTTTATAAGCCCCGGCATAGGGCACGCCCCGCAGATACCAGCACAGATGCCGCCGGGCCTCCAGACAGGCCAGACGCTCCCCCCGCAGCGCGGCGGCGTGCGCGATCTGCGCCACCGCCGTGTCGATGCGCTGCGCCAGCGGGGGCTTTTCCGGGAGCGGCAGCCCGGACAGCGCCGCGTTGCCCTCTGCAAAGATCCAGGGGTCCCCGAAGGCCCCGCGCCCGATCATGGCCGCGTCGCAGCCGGTGTAAGCGAGGATGTGGGCCGCATCCGCCCCGGAGAACACGTCCCCGTTGGCGATGACCGGGATCTGCAAGGCCTGCTTGACCTCCCGCAAAATGTCCCAGTCGGCCCGCCCCTCGTACATCTGGGTCCGGGTCCGCCCGTGGACCGTGACGGCGGCGGCCCCGGCAGCCTCACAGAGCAGCGCCAGCTCCACGGCGTTGACGCTGCCCTTGTCCCAGCCCTTGCGCATCTTCACCGTCACCGGCGTGCCCTCCGGCACCGCCGCCACCACGGCGGCCACGATGTCCCGGGCCAGCTCCGGCGTCTTCATCAGCCCGGAGCCGTCCCCGCTCCCGGCGATCTTCCCCACCGGGCAGCCCATGTTGATGTCCAGGATCTGCGCGCCGGAGGCCTCCAGCGCCAGCACCGCCGCCCTTGCCATGGTCTCCGGCTCGTGGCCGAAGATCTGCACCGCCGTGGGCGCGTCCTCCGGCGGGCAGCGCAGCAGCTCCAGGGTCTTCTTGTCCCCGTAGCACAGGGCCTTGGCGGAGACCATCTCCGTGACCGTCAGCGCCGCCCCGTGGACGCGGCAGACGTGGCGGAAGGCCGCGTCCGTCACCCCGGCCATGGGGGCCAGCAGCAGCCGCCCGGATAGCGCGACGCCGCCGATGTTCATAGGGCCATGTCCAGCCCCACCGGGCAGTGGTCGCTGCCCAGAATCTCCGGGCAGATGTAAGCTTTGTCGATCCGCTCCGCCAGGTCGTTGGAGCAGAGGAAGTAGTCGATGCGCCAGCCCACGTTCCGCGCCCGGGCGGCGGCCCGGTAGCTCCACCAGGAGTAGGCGTCGGTCCGGTCGGGGTAGAGGCGGCGGAAGGTGTCGGTGAAGCCGGAATCCAGCAGTTCGGTGAACTTGGCCCGCTCCTCGTCGGAAAAGCCGGGGTTGCCGTGGTTCGTGGCGGGGTTTTTCAGGTCGATCTCCTGATGGGCCACGTTCATGTCCCCGCAGACGATGACGCCCTTGCGTGCAGCCAGGCCGCAGAGGTGGGCGCGGAAGGCGTCCTCCCAGGCCATGCGGTAGTCCAGGCGCTTCAGCCCGTCCTGGGCGTTGGGGGTGTAGACGCAGACCAGATAGAAGTCGGGGTATTCCAGGGTAATAAGACGCCCCTCCGTGTCGTGCTCCGCGATGCCCAGGCCCAGGGAAACGGACAGGGGCGTATGCTTCGTGAATATGGCCGTGCCGGAATAGCCCTTCTTCTCCGCGTAGTTCCAGTACTGCTCATAGCCGGGCAGGTCCAGCTTCAGCTGCCCTTCCTGCAATTTGGTCTCCTGGAGGCAGAAAAAGTCCGCGTCCAGGTTCCAGAAAACGTCCTCAAAGCCCTTTTTCATCACGGCCCGCAGGCCGTTCACGTTCCAGGAAATGAATCTCATGGCGCACTTGCCCTTTCTCTCTCGTTTTTCGCGTGGGCGGCCAGGGACTCGGCCCGGCCATGGGCGTCGGCGAGGCTGGCGTTGCGCAGCCGTGCCGGGACCCCGTCGGCGGTGCTTTTCGTCTCCGCCCTCCGCCGGGCCACCACCCGGTTGATCTTCACGCCCTCGGCGTAAAACTTCGCCTCATAGTCGGTCATGACTCCCTGCACGCCCCCGGCATGCAGGTCGTAGCTCAGCTCGTCCAGCTCCCAGCCCTCGGCCCGGAACTGCTCCAGCGACCACTGGAACAAGGGCAGGTTGTCGGTTTTGAACCAGATCTCCCCGCCCGGGGGCAGCGCGTCGGCGTAGAGCCGGAGGAAGGCGGGGGCGGTCAGGCGGTTTTTCGCGCAGCGGCTTTTCGGCCAGGGGTCGCAGAAGTTCAGGAAGATGCGCCCGGCCTCCCCGGGGGCGCAGAGTTCCGGCAGCAGCGTCACGTCCCGGTCCAGGAAGCGGACGTTGGAAAGCCCCCGCGCCACGGCCCGCTCCATGGCCACCACCATGGCGTCCGGCACCTTCTCCACGGCCAGCAGCAGGGCCTCCGGGTGCCGGGCCGCGGTCTCGACGGTGAAGCGCCCCTTGCCGCAGCCCAGCTCCAGCCAGAGTTCCCGGTGTCCGGGAAAGGCCTCCAGCCAGCGTCCCCGCAGCGCCTCGGGCTCCGGCTCCAGCACCGCCCCGGCCCGTTCCAGCCGGGGCAGCAGATTCGGTTTCTTTCGCATTCTCATGGAAGCGCAGTCCCTCCCGCTCAGGCGTGGTAGTGGGTCCGCAGCACCTCCGCCCAGGCCTGATAGCCCGAGACGGCCAGGTGGGGGGAGTTGTCCCAGCCCATGTAATATTCCGGCAGATAGCCCGTGCCGTCGCACAGCGGCTCGCAGCAGTCCAGATACCAGCACTGCTTGTCGATGCACATCTGCCGCAGCGCCGCGTTCAGGTTGCGGATGGTGTTCATGGAGAAGACCACGCCGCTGGCGTTGCCGCTGGTGCTGGTGCGGTAGGTCACCGGCGTCAGGCTCATGACGTAGATCTCCACCCCGGGCATGGCCTGGCGGATGCGGTCGATGATGCCGCCGTAGGCCGAGACGATGGACGCGGTCCCGTAGCCGATCTCGTTGATGCCGTACTCGATGTAGACCTTGTCATAGCGCCCCTGCAAAAGCTGGCCGAACACCGCCTCGGCCCCGTCGGGGCGGAAGACGGAGGTGCTCTGCACGCCGAAGAAGCGCATGTTCTGGATGCCGGAGAAGAGCTTCATGCCCTGGACCAGGGAGTTGCCCAGCATGGCGGCGTTGGCGAAAAAGCTGTCGTCCACCCGGGGCTGCAAGGCCAGGTCGGGATAGGTCAGGCCCGACGTGTCCACCACGGGCGCCCCGCCGCTTTGCAGCTCGAATTTCAGCCGCAATGAGCGGTAGGCCATGCGCGTCACCATGGCGGCCACCTCGGCCCGGGTGATCTGGTCGCCGGGCTTGAAGCTGCCGTAGGCGTCGCCGCCCCGGAGGATGCCCGCCCGGTACAGGCGGTAGATCTCCGTCGCGCCCTCGTCCGCTGCGCCCACGTCCGGCACCGCGTCGTCAGAAAGTTCGTTGATGGCGGGCAGGGCGGAGGCGGGCATGGAGTGGGCCAGCAGCATGGCGAAGTCCCGGCGGTTCAGGGCCGCGTTGTAGTCGGAAAAGGTTTTGCTCAGGATGTTGTGGTCGCGGCAGTAGTCCAGATAGGGCTGATACCAGGGCGTGCTGCCGGAAAACTGCGCCTTGCCCGTGCGGTAGATGCTGTGGATGCGGGCGCAGAGGGTCAGGGCCTCGGCGACGGTGATGTTGCCCTGGGCGTTGAAGTCCGACCCCGAACCGATCATCAGCCCCAGCTCATAGACGGCGGCCACGTTGTCGTGATACCAGTCGTCCTGCTTCACGTCGCCGAACTGCCCCTCCCGGTAGGTCGCCGTGGTCCGGAAGTTGCCCAGACCGGCGGAGGCGGCGGCGGGCAGGGCGCAGCAGCCGCAGACCAAAGCGGCGCACAGCAAAAAAGTCAACCAACGCTTCATGCTTTTGAATCCTCCATCGGTAATTGTATGATCTGTCTGCCCTGACGCAGGGCGTAGAGCAGCGTCGCCCGGGTGCCGCCGGGACTGCCGTTGTAAGCGGCGATGAGATAGCCGCAGCGGTCCACCATATAGCGGTTGCGCAGCAGCATACAGTCCGGCGTAAACGATTTGGAGATGACGGTCACATAGTCGCATTCGGAGACCAGCCGGTCATAGCGCCGCCGCAGCGCCTCCGGCCAGCCCTGACTCTGTTCCTCACAGGGGATCGCGGCCTCCAGCGTGAGCTCCGGGTGCTCGCTGCGCAAAGCCAGCACCGCCTCGCAGAAGTAGAGATCCGCGCCCCGGGCCATGCCGCAGATAAAATGCCGCACCCCCGCGCCGCTGACCAGCGCCTCCGCCGCGTCATACATGCCCTGCTTGAGCGCCAGACAGCGCGGGTCGGATTCGTCGCCCCCCCAGGGCAGCTTCCGGTCCCGGTGCCCCGTAAAGGCGCAGCAGCTCGCAACTTCTTCCATACAGTCCATCACCCCGGACATTGTAACCGATATACGCCCGCTTGTCAAAGACTTCCGGGAGGGAGCGGGAAGGGCCGGGGAGGGAGCGGGAAGGGCGCGTTTCCGCACGGAACACAAATTTGAAAACCGATCGTGCCGTTGGATGCTTGCCGTAGGGCGCGAAGCCCCTGGTGTCCCGCTCCCGCCCCATTGTAGGGGATGGCGTACCCGACATCCCCGCAGCACCCGCCAAAGGTTCACCCCGCCTCCGGCGAACACGCAATTACCCGGTAGGGAATGCCGTCCCCCGGCGTTCCGCTGTAGGGCGCGCCGACCCGGCGCGCCG
>JAFYIF010000325.1 GCA_017538775.1 Oscillospiraceae bacterium
ATTTTGTGCAAAACCATAGGTTGACGAAGTTTTTGGCCGTTTTTTGCCCTTGAACTGGGTTATATCCAATATTTAACGGGCTTGCAGCTGCGTCAAACCGGCGTTTTTTTCGGGAACCGGCCCGGATTCGACTGGCTTCCAAAAAAGAGTTCCTGTTTTTGGATCAAATGACAAAATGCTCCGGACGGTCTTGTGCCTCATGGCCTGGAATGCTATAATAAGCAAGCATTTCTAAATGTTGCATTCCGCTCCGTCATGTGCCGCATGGCGGAAACTTTCGGGCTTGCCGCCGGGCGCGGCGGGTCCCCCTGACTGCGAGGCGCCGATGAACGCGATCGAGCTTGTTTTTTCTTCGGAGCAGCCGATGGAGCTGCCCATTGCCTATCACGCCCTGGTCCAGGGGCTGCTGTATTCCGTCTGGCGGGAGACGCGGCCTTTTTTGCATGACGCCGGGTTCTCCAACGGCGGGCGGGGGCTGCGGCTGTTCACCTTCGGGCCGCTGCGGGGGCGCTATCAGGTGGCGGGGCGGCGCATCCGCTTTGCCGCTCCCCTGCGTCTGGAGGTGCGCAGTCCGGTCTCCGGGCTGCTGGAGGACCTATGCCGCGCCCTGCCGGAGCGGCGGGACCTGGCGCTGGGGGGCGTGCCCCTGCGACTGGAGCAGATCACGCTGCGGGACCGGCTGCTGTTCCCCTCCTGCGCGCTGATCCGCACATGCGCGCCCATCGCCCTTTACCGCACGCTGCCGGACCACAGGACCCGGTATTTCGCGCCATTCGACCCGGAATGGCTTCCGGGACTGGAACGCAATCTGGCGGAGAAGCTGGCGGTCCTGGGCAGCGACGCCCCCGCCGCGCTGGAGCTTGACCCCCTCTGGCCCAGCCTTTGCAAGCGGGTGCTGCGCTTCAAGCAGACCTATATCACCGGCTACACGGGCAAGTTCCGGCTCCGCGCCGCGCCGGAGGCCATGGCGGCGCTGTACTACGCCGGGCTGGGCAGCCGCAACAGCCAGGGCTGCGGGATGTTCGACATCCTGTCCGCCTGTCCCGCGGAAGGCGAGGGCGCGCCATGAAGCAGCGCTTTGAGAAAACGGAGGCCTGGCAGCTGAGCCTGGGGACCACGCCGGGCTATGCGCTGGACGGACAGCGCCCCCTGCCGGAGGCGGACTTCGCCCGGCTGTATCAGGAGGAGGCCGAAGCGGTCTTTGCGGAAACCGGCGTCTTCGTCACCGCCGTCATGCAGCCGGCACGGATGCTCTACCGGAGCGAATGGGGCTGCCCGCCGGAGGGAGAATTCGGCTATGCCCTGCACGGCGTCCGAAACCCCCGCTTTACGGAACGGTAGCCGTTTTTGCAGGCGCTGGAACGGCTGACGGAACGGCTGAAGGCGCGGCTGGGACAGGCTGCGGTGCATTTGGAAGTGTATGAGACAAGCTTGGTCTATCTGACACCTGACGAGAAAGGAGCCGAGCTATGAACGAAGAGAAAAAAGAAGCGACCGTGTACAGCGAGCATCTGTTTTTGTGGCCGTTCAGCATCAGCGGGAAACATGACATCCGCTCCGCAACCGAGGACTATCTGCGCGCGCTGGACAAGCAGGGGTGTTGGAAGCGGCTGGAAAAGACGTGTGATCCACCCCCCATTGTGCGCTATGGGGTCTGGGAATACCTGAGTAACGAGGCACGTGGGGTGTTTCCCTCGCTCTCACTGACGGATCGCGATGCAGACGGTATTTGCAGTATCCTGCAGCGTGACGTTCCGGAGGGCAGTACTTACACCATTTGCCACAGTGAAAGACAGGAGGATGAAAGCTGGGTATTGGATACCTGGAATCTGCGGCTTACCGGGATAGAAATGCACGTTTATTACCCCGGTATCGGGATTTTGCTGCTCCGCACAGTCAACGAGAACAACAATAAGCTTTCCGACATCAAAAAGATAGCTGACTTTGGGCGACGCGTCCGGCATCCCTTTCTTCCCCAAGATAAAACCGGAGGTGCCGCAGACACGTTGAAGCTGACGTTGGGGAATCAGGTGTACGAATTCAGGCTTCTTGAGCAGGCGAAACGGGCCGTATCCGAACAAACGCACGACGCTTCTGAGCCTAAGGCGTTGGACTTCAGCATACTGGTAGACCCTGGGACAGGAAAGGGAAAGATCGTCCCCGTGGCGGATGACCGGATGTTTGAGATGGAGTTGATTTACAGTGACTATTTGTCGAATCAAGTAACGAACCAAAATTTTCCGTGGAGAGAAAATGAGGCGTTTACCCAAATGCTGTATTCACTGATCTTCTGTGATCCAGGTAGCCCGACTTGTCAGGATAAAGAAATGCGCCGTTCTCTGCTCCACCAGACCATCGACCCGCGTTGGGCGGACAAAGGGACGTTGTACGCGGCCAGCGAATACTCGTTTCTCTGTTTGACCGGTGAATCTGACTATTGTAGAAACGTTTTGGGACAAAACTTTCTGAATCAATACCTGTACATGGTCTCCCTTACGCTTACCCAACGGACGGGACTTATGAGCTTTGCGGAACGTGCCGGAAAGCTGGCGCGTCAGAAACGCAGACTCAATCACCATCTGAATAAGCTGAGCAAAGCGTATTCCTCCTTTCAAATGCAGCTGATGATCTCCCGCTACAGCGACCAGGATCAGGGCATCGAGCTGTACGAAAAGCTTCAAAAGCAGCTACGGGTGGAACAGTATCGGGACAAAATTCAACAGCAGCTTTCGGGCGCTTTTGAACAGGCAACCCTGGCCGCGCAGAACCGCCAGAACTTGATCATCGGTGTTGTGGGTTTCGTTCTTGCGCTCCTGCAGATCTTCCTCGCAGCTTAAACCGCGCAATCCATTCATTCAAGATACGGAGGTGTTGTCATGGTTTCATTTGACGCGCAGGGCAAGCTTTCCCTGAAGCTCAATGCGCAATCCCCCATGGTACATTTTCA
>JAFYIF010000326.1 GCA_017538775.1 Oscillospiraceae bacterium
TAGCGGACGTTGGATTCGGAGAACAGGATGACGGCGTCCAGCTCCTGTTCGTTCAATTGTGCCTGGATCTTTTCGATGCGTGTCATGGGTCTATCTCCTGAACAATACTATTTAATATCCTTCCATCCCGCTTTCAGGCGGAAGGGAAACTCCAGCCAGTAGCGCAGCCGGAGCCAGAAGTTGCTGAAGGCGATGGGGCGGACCAGCACGGCGAAGCAGCCGCAGCGTCTCGCGCAGAGGGTGTCCGTGTAGATCTGGTCCCCGATGAAGGCAGTCTGGGCGGGGGCGTAGCCCTCCCGGGCCATCACCTCCCGGGCGGCCTTCGGGAAGGGCTTGCGGGCGTGTTTGCGGTAGGGCAGGCCCAGGGCGGCGGCGAAGATCTCCGGGCGCTGGCCGCGGTTGTTGGAGAGGATGAACAGCCGCAGCCCGGCGGCCTCCATGTCCCGGACCCAGCCGAGCATCCGGGGCGTGGCTTCGTGGAGCGTGTAGGGGGCCAGGGTGTTGTCGATATCCAGCAGTAAAAAGCGGATGCCCCGGTTGGTGAACAGCCGTGGGGGCAGCTCGTAGATGCTCCGCTTCATCACGTCCGGGACGGGCCAGAAGCTCATGCGTCGTCCTCCTTCTTCTCCAGCAGCGGGAAACGGAGGACGAAGCGCGTCCCCTCCGGCTCCCGGCGCTCCACGCAGATGCTGCCGCCGTTGGCCTCCACCGCGTCGTGGACGATGGAGAGGCCCAGCCCGCTGCCGCCGATGGCCCGGGAGCGGGCTTTGTCCACCCGGTAGAAGCGCAGGAAGATGTTGGGCAGGTCCTCCTCCGGGATGCCGATGCCGGTGTCCTCCACCCGCAGCACCGCGCTGCCCTCCTCCGCGCACAGGCGCAGGTAGACGCAGCCGCCCTCTCGGTTGTACTTGACGGCGTTTTCCGCCAGGTTGAACACGATTTGAAACAGGTCGTCCTCCACCGCGCAGATGCGCACCGCCGGGTCCAGCTCCGTCTCAAAGCGCACCTGCTTCTGGGCGGCCAGGGGCCGGAGCAGGTGGACGCAGCGCCGCACCAGGGGAGCCAGGTCCACCGCGCTCCGCTCGCTGACCACGCCGCTGTCCATCCGCGTCAGGCGCAGCAGCTTTTCGGTGAGGCGCTGGAGGCGCTCGGCCTCCATGCCGATGTCGGTGACGAACTCGCGCATCGTGTCCTCGTCCATGTTGTCGCTCTGGGCGATGCTGTCGCTCAGCAGTCGAATTCCGGCCAGGGGCGTGCGCAGCTCGTGGCTGGCGTCGGAGACGAAGCGCCGCCGCAGCTCCTCGGTGCTCTCCAGCCGGTCCGTCATTTTGTTGAAGGTCTGGGCCAGCTCCGCCACCTCGTCCTGCCCCTTGACCTTCACGCGTCGGCTCAGGTTGCCCTCCCGGACCGTGCGCATGGCTGCGGCCAGCTCCCGCAGCCGTCGGGTCAGCCGCGCTGTGACGAAAAAGACCGTGAGCACGGACAGGGCGAACAGCAGAACGGAGATGCTCCGCAGCCGCACCTCCACCGAGTGGATGGTCCTGGCCTGCTCGTAATCGTTGTCAAAGATATGGACGCTGCCGATCAGGCTGCCATAGCTCATCACCGGGATGATGGCTTCGCAGCGAAAGGCGCTGCCGTCGTAGCTGCAATAGAACTGGTTCACGCCCTTGCGGGCGCTGCGTAGCGGGGCGCTCTCCTCCCCGGCGGCCTCCGGTGCGGTGTCGTAGAGGATGTACCCGGCCCGGTCCGTCACCACGATCCGGTCATAGTCCCCCGGGACCACCAGCTCCATCACATGGCTCACGCCGTCGGCGCTGAGGCGCTCCAGCCCGGAGAGAGAGGAGGAGAGGATGTTGCCCTGATTCAGCAGCGCAGTCTCCTTGTTGGCCATCACCACATCCCGGGAAGTGGTGGTGGGAAACACGTTCAGCAGCACCGTACTGACTCCGATGAAGGCGATGAAGAGCAGCAGGAAGGTGAACTGCATACTGTATTTGTGCTTTTTCTGTAACCACATCATATGGCATCATACGGACTATCTTAACGTCCGGAAGCGCTTCCAACGATGCGCCGGTCTGCTCACTTGCGGAAGAAGTAGCCCACGCCCCATTTGGTGACCAGATGCTCCGGGTGGGCCGGGTTGCGCTCGATCTTCTCCCGCAGGCGGCGGACGTGGACATCCACGGTGCGCTCCTCGCCGTAGTAGTCGTGGCCCCAGATGATGTCCAGCAGGTTCTCCCGGCTGAAGACCTTGCCCTCGTTGCGCATCAGCAGGCTGATAAGCTCAAACTCCTTGACCGTCAGGTTCACCTCGCGCCCGTCCAGGAAGGCGCTGCGGCGGTCGAAGTCCAGGGTGATGCCGCCCATGGTCAGCTTCCGGGCCGGCTCCTCCTCCGGGGGCGGGGTGATGCTGGCGCGGCGCAGCAGCGCCCGGACCCGCGCCTTCAGCTCCAGGATGTTGTAGGGCTTGGTGATGTAGTCGTCCGCGCCGTACTCGAAGCCCAGCAGCTTGTCCCGTTCCTCGTCCCGGGCCGTCAGCATGATGATGGGGATGTTGGAGACCTCCCGGATCTCCTTGCTGGCAGTCAGCCCGTCCTTCCCCGGCATCATCAGGTCCATCAGGACCAGATCGTACTGCCCCATGCGCGCCAGCTCCACCGCGGTGGCGCCGTCATAGCAGACGTCCACCGTGTAGCCCTCCTGCTCCAGGTTGAATTTCAGTCCCTTGACCAGTACCTTTTCGTCGTCCACGACCAGCAGCTTCATGTCGTATCCTCCTCCACAGTCAGTATCGACCAATTGTTCTCCAGTATCGCCTGTCCGATCCCGTTCACGCGGGTGATCTCCTCCACGCGCCGGAAGGGTCCGTGCTCCTCCCGGTAGGCCACGATGCGCGCAGCCAGCGCCTCGCCCACGCCGTGCAGCGCCGTCAGCTCCTCCGCCGTGGCGGTGTTCAGGTTGACCCGCTCCACCGACCGCAGCGTCTCCTCCACCGGAGGCCGGGCCAGGGACTCTGAGCGCACCGTCACCGCCGGGGCGCGGCGGGCCGTGCCGACGTGGTAGCCCAGCGTCAGCGCCAGGGTCAGCGCCGTCAGACCGACGGCCCATCTCTCGCTTGTTCGCAGCGGCATGGTTTCCTCCCGGCGTGGAAAAGATTCAGTTGCTTTTCCCGCAGAAATCTTATATAATGTTTCAGGCTTTACCGGACCCGCCCCGGCGGAAGCGCGGCGGGATGTTCTTGTGTTTCATTCTATCATACTTTTCGGGAGAACAACATGAAAAAAATAAAATTTTTTTCTCTTTTTTTGGCCTTGTGTCTGAGCTGCACCGTTTTTGCCGGTTTTCCGGCCTACGCGGAGGCTGCGGGCGCGCCTGTTTCCTCTCAGGACAGCTCCTTTGACGGCCCCGGACCCAGCCTGAACTCCTATTCCGCCATCATCCTGGACCAGAAGACCGGAGACGTGCTGTTCTCCCAGCGGGCCGACGCCCGGGTATACCCGGCGGACACCGCGAAGCTGATGACCGCCCTGCTGGCGGTGGAGGCCATTGAACAGGGGAACGTCTCTCTCACGGGCGAGACCCAGGTCTCCGCCACCGCCGTCGCCGATCTGGGCGCGGAGGCCACCCGTCTGCTCACCGAGGGGGAGACCATCACCCTGGACAGCCTCCTGTACTGCATGATCCTCGCCTCCGCCGACGACGCGGCCAACGCCATTGCCGAGTATGTGTCCGGGGACCAGGCCAGCTTCGTCGAAAAGATGAACGAGCGCGCCACGCGCCTGGGCTGCACCGGCACCCAGTTCACCAACCCCAGCGGGCTCTATGTGGAGGAGAACTACTCCACCGCCGGGGACATGGCCCTGATCGCCATGGAGGCCACCCGCCACGACCTGCTCTGGCGCATCTGCACCACCAAGACCAAAGAGCTGCCCGAGACGGACCGCTCCGGGGCCCGCTCCCTGAAAACCACCAATCCCCTGCTGGTCTCCGACGGGGTCTACGGCAGCGGCTACCTCTACCAGCGGGCCACCGGCGTCAAGTCCGGCTACAACGCCTACGCCGGTTACTGCCTCATCTCCTCCGCCGAGGATGAGGAGAGCGGCATCCAGCTTCTGACCGCCGTCTTCGGCGGCCAGCGCGGCGACAACGGCATCACCAGCTTCCGGGATGCCGTCACCCTCTTCGACTGGGTCTTCTCCAACTACAGCTATCAGGAGGTCCTCAGCCCCACCAAGAACATCGCCTCCGTGGACGTGAACCTGGGACTGGACACCGATTATGTCAACCTCCGTCCCGCGGCGGGCATCACTCTGCTGCTGCCCAACCACTACGACGCCAAGGCCTTTGACCTGGAGATGACGGTCTATTCCCTCCAGCAGGGCAAGATCGTCACCGCCCCGGTGACGGCGGGCGAGGTGCTGGGCGAGGTCAGCGTCATCAAGGACGGGCAGAACTACGGCACTGTGAAGCTTGTGGCCGCCACCAACGTGGACCTGAGCCGCTCCCGCTACATCTCCAGCCACATCCAGGAGACCTTACATACCACCACCTTCCGCCTGCTGGCGGGCGGGCTGGTGCTGCTGCTGGCCGCCTATCTGACCCTGGTCATCCGCTACCGGATGCGCCGCCGCAGATACAAACAGGCCCTCAAGCAGGCGCGGGAGGCCCAGGCCCAGAAGCTCCGCCCGGCGGAGCAGACCCGGGAGCAGCTCCCGGAGGCGAGCCCGGAGCCGCCGCAGAAACGGCCTCCCCCGCAGCCGCAGCCGGAGTACTTCGGCCTGGGACAGCGGCACTTTGACGACGAGCCGCTGGACGACGGCGCGCAGGATTCCCCGGCCTTCTTCCTGGTCCCGCCGGAGGAAGCCCCCACCTGGCAAAGCGGCGAAGCGGACGAAGCCTTCCATCCCCTCGCAGTGGAGGAAGCGGCGTTCCAGCCCATCGAGAGCGCGGACGACGCCTGGCACAGCTCCGAGGACGTGGCGCTGGAGGCGGACAGCTTTGATTTCCTCCGCACCCAGGAAGAGCGGGCCGAGTTTGAGGACTTCTTCCGCAGGAAATAATTGAAGAAATCGCTCCGACCTTTCCGCAGCGGCGGGAGGGTCGGAGCGATGTGTTGTCTCTGTGGCCGCTTTCAGCTTTTTGTACACCTCCTGAAAGCAGCCTTCCCTCCTTCTTTACAGCTTCAAAATCGCGGGCATTTCTTCGCCCTCCTTGTAATTCTCCGGGTCCTCCACAAAGCCGAAGGACGCATACAGCGCTTTGGCGGCTTCGTTTTCGGGTTCATAGGACAGCCAGCAGATCTCCGACGGGCCGCAGGGAAGCGTCCGGATGAAGTCCAACGCAAGCTGGAAGGCCTGCCGTCCGTATCCGTGGCGCTGATATCTCCTGTCGATCATGAATCGCCAGATGAAATAGGTGTTCTTCATGTACTCCGGTTCGCCGTCCTCATAGCCGTTATAGCCGATCATCACAAAGCCGATGGGCTTTTTCCCCAGATAGATCCCGAAGGGATAGGGCTGGATCTCCCCCAGGGAAAGCGCGATGTAGGCATGGATCAGGCTCCGTTCGTTTCGCGCAACAAAGCCGTCCTGCTCTTTCGTGACCCGAAGTTTGCAGATATGCTCGTAATTATCCCATGTAATCTTTTCCAAATGGATCTGTTCGGTACGCATTCCGGTCCTCCCGTGTGATTTCTTTTTCTTTCTTCTTCCGGGAAAAAGACTCTTTCGACAAAAGTGCCATGCATCCGCTTCAAAACGGATTTCAACAACTTCAAACTTGACAGACCCTGTCGGATCCTGTACAATCATCTCGCCCGCAAGGGCAGGTGTTGCCAAAGTGAAAAAAGGCGGTTCCGCCACACCACCCGAAAGGGGGTGTTGCTATGCCGATTACGCTGACCTTTCATGTGTTTCGTTTTACGATCACAGTCACCGTAAAGTGCAGAAGCCGCCACTCTGCCAAGTGAACGGCTTCTCTGAAAAGATGACCTCATAGGGCGGAGCCGCTTTCCGGCAACGCCTTTTATTTTTTTATTATACCGCGTTTTGGGCGGATGTCAAGGCGGAGTTTTGGCTCTTCGGCGCTGTCGCCTTTTCACCGCGCCTGGGCTTTTCTTCTCAGGCTCAGGCAGTCCGCGATCATGGCGATGAACTCGCTGTTGGTGGGTTTTCCCTTGATGTTGCTGACGGTGTAGCCGAAGAACTTTTGCAAAGTCTCCAGGTCGCCCCGGTCCCAGGCCACTTCGATGGCGTGGCGGATGGCCCGCTCCACGCGGCTGGGGGTGGTGCTGAACTTCCGGGCCACGGCGGGGTACAGCACCTTGGTGACCGCGTTGATCACCTCCATGTCGTGGATCGTGATGATGATCGCCTCCCGGAGGTACTGGTAGCCTTTGATATGGGCCGGGACGCCGATCTCGTGGATCACGTCGGTGACGGCCCGTTCCAGTTCCGTCTCCTGGTCGAGATAGCGCTGGTTGCCGTCGGCGGGCAGGATCTCCCCCGGCAGTTCCATGCACTGGCGCACCCGGGCCAGCAGGGCGCCCATGTCGCAGGGCTTGGGGATGAAATAATAGGCCCCCAGGGCCGCTGCCTCCGCGATCATCTTGTCGTTGAAAAAGGCGGAGACCACCAGCACCGCCGGGTTGACGCCGGTCTCTCCCATCCGGCGCAGCAGTTCCATTCCGTCCAGGCCGGGCAGCACCAGGTCCAGCAGCAGCACGTCCGGGGCCGTCTCCCGCAGCAGCCGCAGGGCCTCCTGGCCGTCCCCGGTGGAGGCCACCAGCTCCAGGTCCGCTTCCTCCCCCAGCGCCTGGGCCAGCAGATTGCGGAAGTCCTCACTGGCGTCCGCAAGCATCACTTTGATCCTTGTTTCCATACTATTTCCTCCGTTGCGTGGAAAGTCTACGGCAGCAGTGTCTGTATTCTCAAGTTTTCACCGCGATTTCACGAATAAAGTAACATAAATCAGGCGGTTTTGCAATCTTTCCGGCCCTATGTCTTGTCGCGCTTCCTCGATGTTATTCGAAGTTCCGCCGCTCCGGTTTTGGCAGGATTCGCCCCGGTCCAACCGCGCGGGCCAGCATTCGACTGCGGGATCCGCCGCGCTGTCGAAAGCCGGGAGGCGCGGGGGCAAGTTTTTGCCGCTGCGGGGATTATCTATTGCTTTTTTTGGTGAAATGGGATAGAATGAACCAAATACATGAAAAAAAGCGCGGCGATGCGCGCAGAAGGAGGGGAAGACGATGCTGGATTTCCTGCTGCTGGTCATCCTGATCGCCCTGGTGTATCTGGTCGTGATGCTGCTGTTCAAGGGCGTGCGCGGCCTCATCCGACGGCTGAGACGCCGGAAAACATCCACGTAAATGACAAA
>JAFYIF010000030.1 GCA_017538775.1 Oscillospiraceae bacterium
AGATCTCATGCTCAAATTCGGGGATTTGAAATACTGGAAAATGTCGTGATGTCCACCTTCGGGTCTTTTTTCTGCTTTGGCAATGGTATGCCGACCAGAAGGCTGATCCATAATGATTCTGCCGTTTATCACGGGATGGCGGTGTGCCAGAAGATAAAACATCCTGTTTGCAATGGAACGGGAAATCTGGCTGTAAGAAATGAAATAACCTCAATTTACCTGAAATCATCCGTGTTCCGATATGACGGATTTTATGATGCTTTGTAAACGTATGTTCACGAAGCCTGCCATATGTTTGGCGGGGATACCTCCCAGTCGTTCAGTCTGAGCCTTACTCTTGCGATGCAGATTCTTCTTGAAAACACTGCACCGATCGCCATAGCTGCGCAGCAGTGGAATGCTGTATTCTCATCCCGTGAAACTGAAGGAGAGACGGCATGATTTCCTCTGGCTCCTATGAAGACAGTTTCCGGATGGGTTATCAAGAAGGCTTCCTGATCGGACAATTGGAATCTGCCTACGCTCTCTATGAAACTGGGATCATTACAATCGCACAGGCAGCAGAAGCACTGGACATGAATGAAGTGGAGTTTCGTGCGAGACTCAGTCTTGGATTCGACGAAACTGGGAATGGTCAAAAGGCCATTCAAAAGGCAGGACAATTGCAGGACCAATTTATTGAAATACGAGGGCTTTGATGGTATAATACACCAAACAAGCTCTCTTTTTTTATAAAAAAGGGAGAATAATGACATCAGGAAGAAAAGACAGAAAAAAACAGACTGTTCATCCCCAAATTGTTCAACAGCAAAATAATAGACAGGTTATACGAGGTGATGCAGGGTGCAAATCCAAATATGGGGAAAGTCCAAATGCTTTGACACGAAGAAGGCCGAGCGCTATTTCAAGGAGCGCCGCATCAAATACCAGTTTATCGACATTCTGAAATACGGCATCAGCAGGGGAGAGCTGCGCAGCGTCTGCCAGGCAACGGGCATGGACGCGCTGGTGAACCCCAAGGATCAGGACTATCCGCTGTACCAGTATCTCGCATCGAACGACGCCCGTTTTGAGAAGCTTCTTGAAATCCCGGAGATGCTGCGTACGCCCATCGTCCGCAACGGCAAAAAGGCCACGGTCGGCTATTGTCCGGAAATCTGGAAGGAATGGGACTGAAGAAAAAAGAAAAGCATTGACACCTGCCCCGAAACTTGTTAAGATTCGGCGCAGCAGACACTTTTGCTGTACGGAGGGAAGCGCGCATGAGAAAGATTATCGAGCTGAAGAACGTGTCCAAGGCCTTTGACGGCCAGACGGTGCTGGACAATGTCTCGCTGGACATTTACGACAACGAGTTTCTGACCCTGCTCGGCCCCTCCGGCTGCGGCAAGACCACCACTCTCCGCATCATTGCGGGCTTTGAGTCGCCCGATTCCGGTTCGCTCTCCTTCCTGGGCGAGGACATTCTGTCCCTGCCGCCGCACCGGCGCAACGTGAACACGGTGTTCCAGCGCTACGCGCTTTTCCCGCACCTGAACGTGTTTGAGAACATCGCCTTCCCCCTGCGCGAGAAGAAGGTCCCCCAGGACGAGATCCGCGGCAAGGTGGACGAGATGCTGCGCCTGGTGGCGCTGACGGGCTTTGAAAAGCGCAGCGTGACCTCGCTCTCCGGCGGACAGCAGCAGCGCGTCGCCATCGCCCGCGCCCTGATCTCCCGCCCGAAGGTGCTGCTTCTGGACGAGCCGCTGGCTGCCCTCGATCTGAAGCTGCGCAAGGACATGCAGCAGGAGCTGAAGAACATCCAGAAGGCCACGGGCATCACCTTCGTCTTCGTCACCCACGACCAGGAAGAGGCGCTCTCGATGAGCGACACCGTGGTGGTCATGTCCGAGGGGCGGATTCAGCAGATCGGCACCCCCATCGACATCTACAACGAGCCGCGCAACGCCTTCGTGGCGGACTTCATCGGCGAGAGCAACATCCTCTCCGGCATCATGCTGCAGGACCGTCTCGTGCGCTTCTCGGGGCGGGACTTCCCCTGCGTGGACGAGGGCTTCGCCAGGAACGAGCCGGTGGACGTGGTCATCCGCCCCGAGGACGTGGTCATCGTCCCGAAGGGCCAGCTGCGCGGCACCGTGACGAGCGTGACCTTCCTCGGCGTGCACTATGAGATCATCGTGGACATCGGCGGCTTCAAGTGGATGATCCAGACCACGGGCTTTGCGGACGTGGGGGACGAGATCGGCATCTACGTGGACCCCGAGAACATCCACATCATGAAGAAGTCGGAGTACTCCGGCCTCTTCGGCGACTACTCCTCCTTCTCCAACGAGTTTGACGAGCTGAGCGACGCGGAAAGCGAGGCGGAGCCGTGAAAGAGAAAAACGGACTGCGCCTGGCCCGGCGCCTGGCCCTGGGGCCCTACGGCCTCTGGGCGATGCTGTTCATCCTGGTTCCGCTGCTGTTCGTGGCCTACTACGCCTTCACGGACAACGACTTTGCCTTCACCACCGACAACATCGCCCGCTTCTTCACCGCGACCAGCGTCTCGGACGGCGTCGTCACCCATACCTACCTGCTGATCTTCTGGCGCTCCCTGAAGCTCGCGGTGATCTCGACGGTGATCTGCCTGCTGATGGGCTACCCCATCGCCTACATCCTCTCGCGCTCGCCTCTGCGCACGCAGAAGATCCTCATCACCCTGATCATGATCCCCATGTGGATGAACTTCCTGATCCGCACCTACGCCTGGATGACGATCCTGCAGGACACGGGCATCCTCAACAGCTTCCTGCGCCTGCTGTCCCTGCGCCCGGTCCACATCATCGGCACCGAGGGCGCGGTGGTCATCGGCATGGTGTATGATTATTTCCCCTACATGATCCTGCCGATCTACTCCGTCATGGCGAAGATGGACGTCCGCCTGGAGGAGGCCGCGCGGGACCTGGGCTGCAACAGCTTCGGCGTGCTGCGCCGGGTGATCTTCCCCCTCTCCCTGCCGGGGGTGATCTCGGGCGTCACCATGGTCCTGATCCCGTCCATCTCGACCTTCTACATCTCCCAGAAGCTGGGCAACGGCAAGTTCTACCTGATCGGCGACGCCATCGAGGGCCAGTACGTGGCCAACAACCTGCACTTCGCCGCGGCCATCGCCTTCATCCTCATGGTCATCCTGCTGATCGGCATGGCGCTCATGCAGCGCTACGCCAACAGCCGGGCCGCCGCCTGAAGGGAGCGCACATGAAAACTTCCGCCAAAATCTACACCGCGCTGATCATGCTCTTCCTCTTCGCGCCCATCGCGATCCTCCTGATCTTCTCCTTCAACGCCGCCAAGAGCCTCTCGGTCTTCTCCGGCTTCTCCCTCTACTGGTACCGCGAGCTGTTCCGGGACGCCGAGACCCTGGGCGCCGTGCGCAACACCCTGGTGCTGGCGCTCTCCGCCGCGGTGCTCTCCACCGCCATGGGCACCGCCGCCGCCGTGGGCATCTTCCGCCTGCGCTCGAAGGTGCTGCGGGCGGCCTATGACACCGTGACCAACATCCCGATGATCAACCCGGACATCATCACCGGCATCTCCCTGATGCTGATGTTCGTCTTCGTGGGCCGGCTCTTCGGCGCCGCCACCAGCCTGAACTTCTGGACCATGCTGATCGCCCACATCACCTTCTGCCTGCCCTACGTGATCCTCCAGGTCCTCCCCAAGCTCCAGCAGATGGACGCCTCGCTCCCCGAAGCCGCGATGGACCTGGGCTGCACGCCCTTCCGCGCCTTCCTGAAGGTCGAGATTCCCGAGATCATGCCCGGCATCGTCACCGGCCTCATCATGGCCTTCACCCTGAGCCTGGACGACTTCGTCATCTCCTACTTCACCGCCGGCAACGGCTTCCAGACCCTGCCCATCCGCATCTACAACATGACGAAGAAGACCGTCACGCCGAAGATGTACGCCCTCTCGACCATCATCTTCTTCACGATCCTCGCCCTGCTGATCATGACCAACCTCATCGACACCGGCCCCGGCGTGGAGAAGCAGGAGAAGAAGGAACGCTCCGCCGCCTCGAAACGGCGCACGAAGCTGGCCTTCGGCATCGGCGCCGTCCTCGCCGTCGGCATGGCCGCGGTCCTGTTCCTCGGCGCCCCGAAGAAGCCGGTCCTCAACGTCTACAACTGGGGCGAGTACATCTCCGACGGCTCCGAGGACTCCTTCGACGTCCTCCAGGGCTTCGAGGACTGGTACCTGGCCAACTACGGCCATGAGGTGGAGGTCAACTACACCACCTTCGCCTCCAACGAGGACATGTACGCCAAGCTCTCCTCCGGCGCCGTCAGCTACGACGTCATCGTCCCCAGCGACTACATGATCGCCCGCATGCGGGAGGAGGGTATGCTCCTGCCGCTGGACTTCGACAACATCCCGAATTATCAGTACATCGGCGAGAGCTTCAAAAACCT
The DNA here is from genome assembly GCA_017538775.1 of Oscillospiraceae bacterium. Classification (GTDB taxonomy): domain Bacteria; phylum Bacillota; class Clostridia; order Oscillospirales; family Oscillospiraceae; genus RGIG7114. The sequence goes on from JAFYIF010000030.1 coordinate 4,455, forward strand.
CTACTACGACCCGGACAACCTCTACTCCGTGCCCTACACCTACAACTTCACCGGCATCATCTATGACGCGAACCGGGTGGATGAGGCGGACACCGGGGACTGGGACCTGCTCTGGAACCCGAAGTACGCCGGCCAGATCCTCCAGTTCAACAACTCCCGCGACGCCTTCGGCACCGCCCAGTATAAGCTGGGACTGGACGTGAACTCCGATGACCCCGCCGACTGGCAGGCCGCCCTCGCCGCCCTCAAGGAGCAGCAGCCCCTCGTCAAGAGCTACGTCATGGACGAGGTCTATAATATGATGGAGTCCGGCGAGGCCGCCGTCTGCACCTACTACGCCGGGGACTACTTCATCATGGCCGATGCCCAGGCCCCCGGGGTGGAGCTGAGCTTCTACGCCCCCGAGCGCACCAACTACTTCGTGGACGCCTTCTGCATCCCGACCTGCTGCCAGAACAAGGAGCTGGCCGAGGCCTTCATCAACTACATGCTGGAGTACGAGCCCGCCGTCGCCAATGCGGAGTACATCTGCTATGGCTGCCCGAACCGCCTTGTCTATGAGGACGGTGCCTATGCCGAGGACATGGGGGAGGAGGCCATGGAGATCCTCTACCCGAACCTGGACGACTTCGGCGAGAAATACGAGCAGTTCGCCTTCCGCAACCTCAGCCCCGCCATGCTGGGCACCATCAACACCCTCTGGGAAGAACTGAAGATCAACTAAAAAGTTCAAAGTTTATAGTTAAAAGTGCAAATAAAGCAAAAAAGGACAGCCCGCCGGTTTCTGCTGCAGGCTGTCTTTTCGTCTATGAACTCTGAACTTTTAACTCTGAACTTTGCTCTCCATGTACTCGTCGAAGGTACACATCCTGTCGATGATGCCGTCCTCCGTGATCTCGATGATCCGGTTGGCCACTGTCTGGGTCAGCTGGTGATCGTGGCATGAGAAGAGGATGTTGTACTTGAAGGCCTCCAGCCCGTTGTTCAGGGCCGCGATGCTCTCCAGGTCCAGATGGTTCGTCGGCTGGTCCAGCATCAGGAAGTTCGCCCCCGACAGCATCATCCGGCTCAGCATGCAGCGCACCTTCTCGCCGCCCGACAGCACCTTCGCCGGCTTGTACACGTCGTCCCCCGAGAACAGCATCCGCCCCAGGAAGGTGCGCAGATAGCTCTCGCGCTTGTCCTCCGAGAACTGCCGCATCCACTCGATCAGGTCGCCGTCAAAGCCGTCGAAGAAATCGTTGTGATCCTTGGGGTAATAGGCCCACTCGATGGACGCGCCCCACTTGACCGTGCCCTCATCCGGCTCCTCCAGCCCGGCCAGAATCTGAAACAGCATGGTCACGGCTCGCTCGTTACTGCCGAGGATCGCGATACGGTCTTCCTTCCCGACCGTAAAGCTGACATTGTTCAGCAGGCGGACGCCGTCCACGGTCTTGCTTACGTCGGTGACGAAGAGACGGTCCTTGCCCGGCTCGCGGTTGGCCTTGAAGCCGA
>JAFYIF010000327.1 GCA_017538775.1 Oscillospiraceae bacterium
GCGCTCCGACGAGGCGCTCAGCAGGTCATATAGCGCGTCCAGATTCCCGCCGTACCAGTCCGGGAAGTCCAGCTGCCGGGCCAGGGAGGCGTGGAGCGCGGCCTTGTCCCGGATCTCCTTCGGGCTGAGAAACGCCGTTTTCATGTCCGCCCCTCCTTCAGTACAGCCGGGTGAAGCTCTGGTAGTGGTCGGCGGTGTACCAGACCCCGCCCTGGCCGTCGTAGATCAGCCGCTCGGCCCCCCGGTAGCCGCCTGTGTAATTCACATCGCACTCCCGGTAGCTGCCGCCCTTGGGGAGCAGGCCCTCATAGTTGCCGAAGCGGTCCCCGCCGATGCTCTTGCCGGGGGCCACGGTCCAGAGGTTGCCTTTGGCGCTGTCCCAGCCCAGGTCCTGGGCCTGGGCCTTGGTGATGTAGTTGCCGGGGAGGTGGCCGTAGCGGACCAGATAGGCCGCCACGTCCTCCGGGCTGCTGTAAGACCCGTCCTCCGCCAGGGCGTCGGAGTCCGCCGGGGGCGCGGTCTTCTCCCCGGCGCTCTCCGGCGCGGGGGGGTCGGTCACCAGGTTCAGTTCGTAAAACTCCGGGGCGGGGGCGCTCTCGCTGACCGGCAGGGCGCAGCCGCCCAGCAGCGTCAGTACCGCCAGCAGCAGCGCCCCGAGCCGGAATGCGCGCACCGTGCGTCTCATGGCCTTGCCTTACCGGTCCAGCGGCGTGGTCCAGTAGTGCTGCTGATAGATGTCGGTGAAGCGGTAGAGCACCCGCACGCCGCCGTCGCCCAGGTCCACGTTGCTGATCTCCATCTCCTCGCTGACGGTCATCTGCTCGCCCAGGTAATAGCTGTCCTGGTACTCCCCTTCGTAGCTGTAGAAGTCGCAGACGAAGTCCAGGGTGTCGCCCGGACTCAGTTCGGTCAGGTTCTTGGCCACGGTCTCGGTCTCGCCTTCGTCGTAGACGGTGCGGGCCCCGGCGATGTAGCCGTAGGGATTGCTGTCGTCAAAGACCACGATCAGGTCCACCAGCTCCCCGTTCAGGAAGGCGGGGATGCGCCCGGTGGTGACGCCGCCGGAGCTGTACTCGTGGTAGTAAGCCACGGGCTGCCCGTTCACCGCCAGCCAGGTCCGGTCCGTGGGGGCCAGCAGATAGCCGTTCTCGTCGAACTCGTAAAGGTTGTCGATGCCCAGGTCCACGAAGCCCTCGCCGTCGTCATAGAAGCAGTTCAGGTCCAGGCCGGTCAGCAGCTTCCACTGCTCCTCGGGCATGGAGATGACGGCCTGGCCGTCGCCCCGGTCCTGCCAGACCAGATAGGAGACGTCGAAGTAGTTGTCGGAGAGGTACTGCACGGTCTGGTCCACGCTCAGGGCCCGGTCGGAGAAGAAGTCCATGCCGCCGCCGCCCAGGAAGGAGCCCAAAAGCCCGCCGATCAGGTCGATGCTGCTGCCGCCGGAGGAGCCGGAGGAATAGCCGCTGCCCAGCAGGGAACCCAGGGCGTTGGCGCCCAGGCCGCCGGAGGAGGTGACCTGACCGCTCATCTCCACGGAGGCGAACTCACGGATGCACTGGGCGTAGCTGTCGTCCATGCCGATGGCGTTGTAGGTGTTCACCGCCGCGCTGACGTTGCTGGTCTTGCGGTAGGGGAAGAAGATGGACAGGCCGTAGGAGTTGCTCATGTCGGAGCTGGTGCGGTTGTACTTCACCGCCCCCAGCAGGGCCTGACTCAGGGTCTTGCCCTCGGCGGTGTTCAGGTTGTTGGCGAAGTGGACCAGGTCGATCTGGTCAATGGCGCTGCTGCGGGCGTACTCCCGGGTCTTGCTGCGGGCGCTGGAGATCTCCGCGTACTGCTGGTTGGAGATCATGCCCGACAGGGACTTGGAAAAGCTCTTCAGGGCCTCCGGCGCGGTGGCGCTGAGTTCCGCCAGGTCCACCACGGACAGCGTGGCGCTCTGGCCCCGGCACTCCCGGGCGCAGGTGTCCACGAAGCCGTCCACGATCTTCTTGCCCATCTGCACGGTGGACAGGGAGGGGTTGGCCCCCAGGTCGTTCAGCCAGTCGGTGTAGTACCAGCCGATGCCCGGCTCCGTCTCCTCGGAGGCGATCATGTAGTCGGCGTACTGGTCCAGCATCAGGCCGGTCTCCACCGTGGCCATCAGGCAGGCGTCGAAGCCGATGAAGTCAAACTTCACGCCGCCCTCGCTCAGCGCCTGGTCGATGCCGGCCAGGCCCATGGAGCCGGCGCTCTGGTACTGCTCGTCATAGCCGTAGCCGCTGACGCTGCCCCCGCCGTGGTCCCAGAAGATCAGCCCGTTGCGGTTGGCCGGGTAGTTCCTGGCGCACCAGCGGATGAAGGCCCCCAGGGTGTTGGGGTTGGTCATCGGCGCTTTGCCCATGTCCTCTTCCACGCAGCGCAGACCGCCGGAGACGATCTCATAGATCTGGTGCTGGCTGGAGGACACCACTTGGTTGTTCCAGCGCTTGCAGCCGCCAGTGTAGACCACCACCCGGACGTTGCTGCCCAGGCTGGCGCGGGTCATCTCCATCAGGTCCTTGGTGGCCATGGCCCCCTGGCTCTCCAGGTCGGTGCCGCACATATAGACCATGATGGTCACGGTGTCCCGGCCGGAGCCCAGGATGCTGGTATATTTGTTGCGGGCCCCGTTGGCGACCGCAGTGCTGGGGGCCGCCTGGGTGGCCGCCACCTGGGTCCACTGGGTCTGGGAGGCCTGGGAAGCGGAGGAGGCGTCGCTGAGGCCCGTGAGGGTCTCGGCGCTGATGCCGCTGCCCATCAGGCTGCTGAGGCCGTCCAGCAGCCCGCTGCTGCCGCTGCTGCCGGTGCTGCTTCCGCCGCCCAGCAGACCGCCCAGCAGGTTGCCCTTGCCGAAGATCAGCACGGCGGCCACCACCAGGACGATCAGCAGCAGGGAGCTTTTCCCCCCGGCCCGGGTGACCGGCACCCGGTTGCCCCCGCTCTGCCCGCCGCCGCCCGCCGGGCGCGGAGGCTGCGCGCTGTTCTGGCCGGTGACGTTGCTCTCGCCGCGTCCCACCTGCCCGGTGCCCAGGCCCTCTCCCCGGCGATGCACGCCCTTGGACTCGCCGGTGACATGCTTTTCCCGCCCCTGCGGGCGATTGGGATTGTTGTCTGCCATTTCCCTCAGCCGCCTTTCTTCAATCGGTTTTTCCGTTTCCAGAAGGAATGCGCAAATATTATAAAACGGGAGCGGGAAAAGTGCAAGAAAAATGTCGGGCGGAGCGCAGCGGAGAAAACTGTCAGGCCGCGCTTGACAGGGCGGGCGGCACAGATTAAACTGATAGGGCAACTGTTTTTTTCGCCGGACGACTGGCGCTTTCCGGAAGGAGTGAGGGACGGGATATGCGCAAGCTTTTGAAACACATCCACGGCTACGGCCCGGCGGCGGTGCTGGCGCCGCTGCTGATTTTGCTGGAGACGGTCTTCCAGCTGATCCTCCCCCGGCTGATGAGTGAGATCATCGACGTGGGCATCCGCCACGAGGCCGACCCCGACCCGACCGTGGCGGGGCTGCTGGGCTTTTTCGGCGTGGAGGACCTGATGGCCAACGACGGCTTTCGTTACATCCTCTCCATCGGCGTGCTGATGACGGCGCTGGCGCTGCTGAGCATCGTGGTGGGCGTGCTGAGCTTCCGCCTGAGCGCGAAGGCCAGCCAGGGCCTGGGCTATAACCTGCGCCGGGCCATGTTCGAGCACACCCAGGACTTCTCCTTCGCGGACATCGACCGCTTTTCCTCCGCCTCTCTGATCACCCGCCTGACCAACGACGTGAACAACATCCAGCAGACCGTGAACATGGGGCTGCGGATGCTGGTCCGGGCCCCGGTGATGCTGGTGGTGGCGCTGATCATCTGCGCGGGCATCAACGCCCGGCTGACGCTGGTGCTGCTGGTGGTGGTGCCGGTCATGGCCCTGGGCGTGGGGCTGGTGATGCGGGCGGCCCACAAGCTCTTTGAGACCTTCCAGAAACGGATCGACGGCCTGAACGCCTCCGTCCAGGAGAACCTGATCGGCATCCGGGTGGTGAAGGCCTTCGTGCGGGAGGGCTATGAGCGCACGAAATTCGCCCGCAGCAACGACGCGCTGCGGGACGCGGGCATCAAAGCCGTCACCACCGTGGTGCTGATGCAGCCGATCATGATGCTGTCGTTCAACATCGCGCTGGTGCTGGTGCTGTACCTGGGCGGGCGTCTGGTCATCGGCGGCGAGCTGCTGACCGGCGACCTCTTCGCCTTCATCTCCTACATCACCAACATCCTGATGGGCGTGATGATGCTGGCCTTCACCCTGCTCCAGCTCACCCGCGCCCGGGCCAGCGCCGACCGCATCAACGAGGTGCTGGAGGCCGTGCCCGACATCCGGGACCGGGCGGGCGCGGAGACAAGGGCCCTGCCCGAGGCCCGGGGCCGGGTGGAGTTCCGGGACGTGAGCTTCAAATACGTCGCCTCCGGCAGCGGGGACGACGTGCTCCGGGGCATCGACCTGACGATCGAGCCGGGGCAGTTCGTGGCCGTGGTGGGCGGCACCGGCGTGGGCAAAAGCTCCCTGGTGAACCTGATCCCCCGCTTCTACGACGTGACCGGCGGCCAGGTGCTGGTGGATGGGCTGGACGTGCGGGACTACCCGGTCCACGCCCTGCGGGAGCGCATCGGCATGGTGCTGCAAAAGAACGTCCTCTTCACCGGCACGGTCCGGGAAAACCTGCTCTGGGGCAAACCCGAGGCCACGGAGGAGGAGCTGGTCCAGGCCGCCCGGGACGCCCAGGCCTATGACTTCATCATGGCCCGGCCCGAGGGCTTCGACACGGAGCTGGGTCAGGGGGGCGTCAACGTCAGCGGCGGCCAGAAGCAGCGCCTGTGCATCGCCCGGGCCATGCTGCGCCGCCCGGCCATTCTGATTCTGGACGACTCCACCAGCGCGGTGGACTCCGCCACGGAGGCCGCCATCCGCCGCAGCTTCGCGGAAAACCTCCGGGGCACCACCGTCATCATCATCGCCCAGCGCGTCAGCTCCGTCCGCTGGGCCGACAAGATCGTGGTGCTGGAGGACGACCACATCGCCGGACTCGGCACCCACGAGGACTTGCTGCAAAGCTGCAAGGTCTATCAGGAGATCGTGAACTCCCAGCAGGAAGGGGTGATGGGCGAGCCATGAGCAACGAACGCAAACAGAAATTCCAGGCCGCGCAGGCCCCCTCCGGCGGCGGCCCCCACGGGCGCGGCGGCTTCCAGAAGCCGAAGAACGCGAAGGAGACCGTCCTGCGGCTGACCACCTATATGCTCCAACGCAAGGGGCTGCTGGCCCTGGTGGGGCTCTGCCTCCTGCTCAGCACTGCGGCCTCCGTGGGCGGCACCTATCTGCTGCGGCCCATGATCAACGGCCTGGCGGCCCAGGCCCCGGCGGCGGAGCGGATCGCCGGGCTGCTGAGCGGCTGCGCCGTGCTTTTCGGGGTCTACGTCGTGGGCAGCGCCGCCACCTATCTCCAGGCCAATCTGATGGCGCGGCTGGCCCAGAACGCGGCCAACCGTCTGCGCAGCGACCTGTTCTGCGCGCTGGAGTCCCTGCCCCTGTCCTACTTCGACCAGCACACCCACGGGGAGCTGATGAGCCGCTTCACCAACGACGCGGACAACGTCTCCATGGCCATGGAGCAGAGCTTCGTCAACCTGCTGAGCAACGCCCTGCAATTCCTGGGCATCGTGGCCGTGATGCTGATCACCAGCCCCATCCTCTTTCTGGTCACCGCCGTGATGCTGACGCTCAGTATGCTGAGCTTCAAGATTTTGGGCGGCCGGAGCCGGAAGCACTTCCGGCGGCAGCAGGCGGCCCTGGGCCAGGTCAACGGCGAGATCCAGGAGGTCATCGAGGGATTGAAGGTGGTCAAAGCCTTCACCCACGAGGAGCGCATCAAAGCCGAGTTCGACGAGCTGAACCGGGACTACCGGGACGCCTCCACCGACGCGGCCTTCTATTCCGGGGCCATTTTCCCGGTCAGCGCCAACTTAAACTCCATCTCCTACGCGGTGACGGCGGTGGTGGGCGGTCTGCTGGCCCTGTGGCGGGGCTTCGACGTGGGCGGCCTGGCGGCCTATCTGCTCTACGCCCGCCAGGTGGGCCGGCCCCTGGAGGGCATCAGCCAGCAGCTCACCGCCCTGCTCAGCGCCCTGGCGGGAGCCGAGCGCATCTTCGAGGTCATGGACACCAAGCCGGAAGTGGACGCTGGGCGCGTCCGCCTGGCCCAGAAGCTGGGGGAGGACCACAGCTGGATCTGGCTCCAGCCCGACGGCGGCGTGGTCCCCCTCCGGGGCGACGTGCGTCTGGAGCACGTGGACTTCTCCTATGTGGAGGGTAAGCCGGTGCTGCGGGATGTGAGCGTCTACGCCAAGCCGGGCCAGAAGATCGCCTTCGTCGGCTCCACCGGCGCGGGCAAGACCACGGTCACGAACCTCATCAACCGCTTCTATGAGATCAACGGCGGCACCATCACCTATGACGGCATCGACGTGCGGGACATCGAGAAGGATTCCCTCCGCCAGAGCCTGGGCGCGGTGCTCCAGGACACCCACCTGTTCACCGGCACCGTGATGGACAACATCCGCTACGGCAAGCTGGACGCCACGGACGAAGAGTGCATCCAGGCGGCCAAGAGCGCCAACGCCCACTCCTTCATCCGCCGTCTGCCGGAGGGCTATCAGACCATGGTCACCGGCGACGGGGCCAACCTGAGCCAGGGCCAGCGCCAGCTCCTGGCCATCGCCCGGGCAGCCGTGGCCGACCCCCCGGTGATGGTCCTGGACGAGGCCACCAGCTCCATCGACACCCGCACGGAGCAGTACATCCAGCGGGGCATGGACGCGCTGATGGAGGGGCGGACGGTCTTCGTCATCGCCCACCGGCTCAGCACCGTCCGCAACGCCGACTGCATCGTGGTCATCGAGCACGGGGAGATCATTGAGAAGGGGACGCACGAGGAGCTGCTGGAACAGAAGGGGAGATATTATCTGTTGTATACCGGGCAGAACGTATTGGAATAAAACGTATGAAAACGGGCGCGTTGCAGAAGGAAACCCCTGCAACGCGCCTGTTTGTTCACAGACTCTTCGCCACCATCTGCGGGTCGTTGATCGCGTTGTCCAGCAGACGGCTCAGAAAGCCCGTATAGCCCTTCCCGGTGGCCCTGGCCTTTTCCAGCGTCTCCGGCGAGATGCGCAGCGCCACTACGGGCTTCACGCGCTCGGCCCGGCGGCGACGGGCCAGTTCCGCCAATTCGGCATACTGCTCCGGCGTCAGCTCCGGCGCGTCCTCGTCCGGGACCGGGGACAGAGCGGCGGCCCGCTCGATCTCCCGGATCTGCGCCTCCGTGGGCTGCTGGCCCGCGTGGATGACCGTCCGAACGATGTTCTCATGTTCCATAATAGATCTTCCTTTCCGTGGCGGTCGCCAGACGCGCAGAGATCAGGCGCGCAGCCTCACCCCGCATCGTGTAGACGACATACAGGACCCCTTGCACACAGCCCAGCACCACATAGCGGTCTTCGTCCTGACTGTGCAGCCTGTCATAGTATTCGATCCGCTCCTCATCGGCAAATACCAGCGCCGCAGTCGCAAAACTGATTCCGTGCTTTCGGATGTTGATCCGATCCTTGTTGTCATCCCATTCGACCAGCGTTTCAGCAATCGTGGTTTTCATGGGTCAAGTATAACGATTCGTATTACGATTGTCAAGTCCACAAAACGCCCAGGCGCACCGCGTTGGAATGATCAAAAAAGCCCCCCTTCTTTAGAAGGGGGGTGTCACGAGCGGAGCGAGGGACGGGGGCTTGGCGTAACCCCATCGCAACAGTGCGACCGACGCAAGCCTCAGTCCGCTGCGCGGACAGCTCCCTTCTGAAGAAGGGAGCCAAAGCAGACCCTCCTTCTTTCAGAAGGGGGGATTCTTTCAGTCCAGCACCTCGACGGTGACTTTTTTGCCCTTGCGCTGGGCGATGGCTTTCATCAGGACGCGGACCTCTTTGATGATCCTGCCCTGACGGCCAATGACCTTGCCCATGTCGCCGTTGGCCACGCGCACCTCAAAGGTCGTGCCGCCGCCGGTCTCGTGTTCGGTCACGGAAACCTCGTCGGGGTGATCCACCAGATTCTGGATCAGATAGGTCAGCAGTTCTTTCATGGAGTCGGGCCTGCTCCCTTATTCCGCGGCGGGCTCGGCGGCCTCAGCGGGGGCGGGCGCGGGGGCGGCGGCCTCCGCCTTTTTCAGCAGGGCCTTCACGGTGTCCGTGGGCTGGGCGCCGTTGGCGATCCAGTAGCGGGCGCGCTCCAAGTCCACCTTCACGGCGGAGGGGCTGGCGGTGGGGTCATAGGTGCCCAGTTCCTCGATGAAGCGGCCGTCCCGGGGGAAGTGGGAGTCGGCGACGACGATGCGGTAGTAGGGATTCTTCTTCGCGCCCATTCTGCGCAGTCTGATCTTGACCATGGTGTAAAAAACCTCCAACATGTAAAATAAGTTTTTCTATGCTCAGATACCGGGGAATGGCTCCGTCCGGTATGTCTGCCCTGGTTTACAGTCCCAGCTTGCCCATGCCGGGGAAGCCGCCCATGCGCTGCATCCGCTTGAGCTTTTTGCCGCCCATGCCGCTCATCTGGCGGAGCATCTTCTGCATGGTCTCGAACTGGCGCAGCAGCCGGTTCACGTCCACCACGCTGGTGCCGCTGCCGGCGGCGATGCGCTTTTTCCGGGAGGAGCCGATGATCTCCGGGTTCTCCCGCTCCCGGGGGGTCATGGACTGGATGATGGCCTCGGTCCGGGCCATGGCCCGGTCGTCCAGGGCCGCGCCGGACAGGGCCTTGGCGTCCACCCCCGGCACCATGGCCAGCAGGTCCTGGACGCTGCCCATGCGCTTGAGCTGGCCCAGCTGCTCATAGAAGTCGGCCAGCGTGAACTTGTTGGCCCGGAGGCGCTCTTCCAGCTCGCGGGCCTTCTTCTCGTCCAGGCTCTGCTCGGCCTTTTCGATGAGGGTCAGCACGTCGCCCATGCCCAGGATGCGGCTGGCCATGCGGTCGGGGTGGAAGACCTCGATCTGGTCCAGCTTCTCCCCGGTGCCCGCGAACTTGATGGGCTTGCCGGTGACGGCCTTGACGCTCAGGGCCGCGCCGCCGCGGGCGTCGCCGTCCAGCTTGGTCAGCATGATGCCGTCCACGCCCAGGGCCGCGTCGAAGGCGGAGGCGGCGTTCACCGCGTCCTGACCGGTCATGGCGTCCACCACCAGCAAAATCTCCGCCGGCTGCGTCTCCGCCTTGATGCGCCGGAGCTCGTCCATCAGCGCCTCGTCGATGTGGAGGCGTCCGGCGGTGTCCAGGAACACCAGGTCGTTGCCGTGCTCCTTCGCGTGGGCGATGCCCGCTTTGGCGATTTGGACCGGGTCTCCCTGGCCCATCTGGAACACGGGGAGGTCCAGCTGATGGCCCACGGTCTGCAGCTGGGCGATGGCGGCGGGGCGGTACACGTCGCAGGCCACCAGCAGCGGGCGCTTCCCCTGACGGCGCATCAGCGCGGCCAGCTTGGCCCCGTTGGTGGTCTTGCCCGCGCCCTGGAGCCCCACCAGCATCACGACGCTGGGGCTTTTACTGGAAATGTTCAGCTTCTGGCTCTCGGAGCCCATCAGGGCGATGAGTTCCTCGTTGACGATCTTGATGACCATCTGGGCGGGGCTCAGGCTCTCCAGCACGTCGCGGCCCACGGCCCGCTCGGTGACGCGCTTGACGAAGTCCTTGACCACCTTGTAGCTCACGTCGGCTTCCAGCAGGGCCAGGCGCACCTCGCGCATGGCCTCCTTCACGTCGGACTCGTTCAGCCGCCCCTTGCCCCGCAGCTTGCGAAAGGCGGCGGATAATTTGTCGGAAAGGGATTCAAATGCCATGGGTCTCGGCCTCCTTTCAGTCTGCCAGCTCGTCCAGCAGCGCGAGCATCCGGTTCCGGGCCGGGGACTCCCCCAGCGTGGAGACCAGCTCCCGCAGCTCCGAGAGCTTCTCCCGCCGCCGCAGCGCCCGGGCCACCAGTCCGGTCCGGGCCTCATATTCCCGGAGGCTGCGTTCCCCCCGGCGAATCAGGTCCCAGACCGCCTGCCGCGTGGCGCCGTAGTGTTCGGCGATCTCCTGCAGGCTCAGGTCGCTGTTGTAGTGGAGGTCGTAGCACTCCCGCTGCTTGTCCGTCAGCAGTTCGCCGTAAAAGTCAAAGAGCAGGGTGCGCAGCAGCGTCTCGTCCACCCGCGTCACCTCCCGTCACAGCCCGCCCATCATAGCACGCCCCGGCGCGGCTGTCAAGTAGTTTTCTTTGACAGCTCCAAATCGGCGAAAAAGGCCGCGATCTCCGCCCAGTCCGCGGTCACGCTGCCCTGGGCAAAGCCGCCCCTGCCGCCGCCGCGCCCGCGCAGCGCCGCGTTCATCCGCCGCAGGGTATCCGGGGGCAGCTTTGCCGCGTAGCGCCAGCCCTGGCCGTCCGCGCCGGAGAAGACCGCCGCCCCCGCCGGACAGACCGCGCCCAGGCGCTCGCACAGCCGACGCAGGGCCTCGGGGTTCAGGTCCTCTTCCCGCAGCAGCGCGAAGTCCGCGCCCGCGTACCGGGCCGCCAGGAGCTCAAAGAGCCGGTTTTCCGTCCCTACCAGCCGGTATTTCGTCTCCGCCAGCTCCTGGCGCAGCCGCTCCGCCGCCGCCGCGGTCTTCCGCTCCGGGGCGGAGAGCAGCACGCTGAGGGCGTGGTTCTGGGCCGCCACCGCCGCGCAGTAGTCGTAGGCCC
>JAFYIF010000328.1 GCA_017538775.1 Oscillospiraceae bacterium
CGGGAGATTTTCAGCGTCAAACGGGAAAAGCTGAACAACTACGCCGCCTACAGCGGGTATCGGAGCCGCAGCGGAGATCATTCCTGTACCCAGGAGGCGTTCTGCAAGTATCTGTTGGCAGAACTGCCGAAGCCCTCCGAGAGTGACGCGGAACTGCTGCGCATGTTCGGAGAACTCCACGACGGAAGCTTTCTGACCAAACTGAAAGGGTCCGACAACGGCGTGATCCCCTATCAGCTCCAGCGCCAGGAGCTGCGGCAGATCCTGGAGAACGCTGCCGGCTATCTGCCGTTTCTGAACGAACGGGACGCGGCAGGGCGCACGGTGCGCGAAAAGGTGGAGATGACCTTCTCCTTCCGCATCCCCTACTACGTCGGCCCGCTCCATCCGAACGCCGGGAGCCGCTGGGCGGTTCGCGCCCCTGGGAAAGAGCGGGAGAAGGTCTATCCCTGGAATTTCGGGGAGCTCGTGGACACGGAGGCCAGTGCCGGGGCGTTCATCGAACAGCTGATCGGCCGGTGCAGCTATACCGGGGAGCGTGTGCTTCCCAAGGATTCTCTGCTGTACAGCGAATACATGCTGCGCAACGAGATGAACCCCCTCCGGGTGAACGGCAAACCGCTCCCGGTCGATGTCCGTGAGGCCATGATCCGGGACCTGTTTCAGAACAGCCGGAAAAAGGTGACGAAGAAACAGATCCGGAACTACCTGCTCTGCCGCGGCCTGATCGGCGCGGAGGATGAGCTGAGCGGGATCGACGATACGGTCAAGTCCACGCTGCGGTCCTATCACGATATGCGCAGGATCCTGGAGAAAACGGGAGACCGGGAACTGGTGGAGGAGATCATCCGCCACATCCTGATTTTTGGCGAAGATCGCGCCATGCTTCGGAACTGGCTGCGGAAGAACTGCCCCGGACTGGACGAGAGCGACCTTTCCTATCTGTCGCGGCTGAAGTACAGCGCGTGGGGCCGCCTCTCGCGGACCTTCCTGACGGAACTGTACAGCGAAGACCCGGACGGGGAGAGCGGAGAGGCATACAACATCCTGGAGATGCTGCGTCGGACCGACTGCAACCTGATGCAGCTGCTGACGGACCGCTACCGCTTTGCGGAATTGGCTGAGGCGCACAGGAACGCGCTGTTTGGCGGCAGACAGACGCTGGACGACCGGCTGGACAGCCTGTATCTCGCGCCCGCCGTGCGCCGCAGCGTCCGCCAGACGCTTCGGATCGTGGACGAGATCGTGGACATCCGAAAGGGTGTGCCGAGCAAGATCTTCATCGAAATGGCCCGGGGGAGCGCGCAGGAGATGAAGGGAAAACGGACCGAGTCCCGGAGGGCGAAGCTGCTGGAGCTGTACGACGCCTGCCGGGCGGAGAGCGCCGCGCTGAGGCCCATGCTGGAGCGGGAGGACGACGAGCGTCTGCGAAGCGATAAGCTGTTTCTCTACTACAGCCAGTTTGGAAAGTGTATGTACAGCGGGGAACCCATTGACCTGGAAGGGCTGATGAGCGGCCACGGCTTCGACATCGACCACATTTTCCCCCGCTCCCGGGTGAAGGACAACAGCCTGGACAACCGTGTGGTCGTGAAGAATGTGCTGAATCGGGAGAAGACCAACGAGTACCCGATCAAAAGAGAGATCCGCACGTCGATGCGCCCGTTCTGGAAGATGCTGCGGGAGAAGGGCCTGATCAGCGAAAAGAAATATGACCGCCTGACCCGTGCCACGCCGCTGACGGACGAGGAGCTTTCGGCCTTTGTGGCGCGGCAGCTGGTGGAGACGCAGCAGTCCACCCGGGCGCTGACGCTGCTGTTGAAGGAACGCTACGGCGAGCTGACGCGGATCGTCTTTTCCAAAGCGGGGAACGTCAGCGAATTCCGGCAAAGCTTTGATTTGCTGAAATGCCGCGAGGTGAACGACCTGCACCATGCCAGAGACGCATACCTGAACATCGTGGTGGGCAACGTCTATGACACGCGCTTTACCAAGCGCTTTTTTGCGAACATCCGCAGCGAGGAGTACAGCCTGAACCATGTGTTTGACCGGGACGTGCCCGGGGCCTGGGACACCCGCGCAAGCATCCAGACAGTGAAGCGTGTGATGGCGAAGAACAACCCCCTGGTGACGAGAATGCCGAAAGAGGTCGGGGGAGAACTGTTCAAGCTCAAGCTTAAGCCGGCGGGGAAAGGACAGTTGGAAAAGAAGCGCGGCCTGCCGGTGGAGCGCTACGGCGGCTACAACAAACTGACCGGCGCATACTATCTGGTGGCGGAGCATACCGAACGGGGGAAGCGGGTCAGAAGCATCGAGACGGTCCTGCTGTATCAGCAAAAGGAGTACGAGAAGGACCCGCTGCGCTATTGCACCGACGTACTCGGCCTCTGTGAACCGCGCATCGTTTGCAGCGAGATTCGCGTGGATACGCTGCTGGAGCTGGACGGCAGCCGCCTGTACATTTCCGGCAGAACGGGGAACAATTACGTCTATGAACACGCATATCAGCTTGCCATTGACCCGGAATGGGAGCGCTATCTCCGGAAGCTGACAAAATATCTGGATCGCTGCGCCGCGAAACGGGCGGAGCTGCCCATCACGGAATTCGATGGGATTACCGGAGAGATGAACCGGGGGCTGTACGACTGCTTTCTCCAGAAGATGCAGGCGCCGGTCTATCAGAAGCTGCTCGCCAACATGGAGCGGGACCTGCGCGGCAGCAAAGACGCCTTTGACCGGATGTCTCTCTACGAACAGGCGAAAACCCTTCTGGAGATCCTGAAAGCGTTTCGCAGCGATGCGCAGAACGCCAATTTGGAAGCGCTGTGTGGCAAGGGAAAGGAAACGGCGGGGCGCATTACTATGAACAAGAAGCTGAGCGAGAAAAAAACGGCCTATCTGATCCATCAGTCTGTGACCGGCCTGTATGAAACGCGCGAAGACCTGCTGAGGTGAACGCATGGGCTGGCGGATCGTATCCATATCCAGACTTTGCAAGCTGGACTACAAAATGGATTATTTGGTCATGCGCGAGCGCGAAGAAACGACGCGGATCCATTTGAGCGAGATCGACGTGCTGATTTTGGAATCCACTGCCATTTCCCTGACAGCATATCTTCTGCGGGAACTCGACCGAAGAAAAATTGCTGTAATCTTTTGTGATGAGACGCGGACGCCCTATGCGGTCCTTGCGTCTCTCTATGGAAGTCACGACACTGCGTTGCGCTATCGCCAGCAGGTGGAATGGAGACCGGAAACGCGGGAGCAGGTGTGGTCGGAAATTGTCCGTTGCAAGATACTTGGACAGGCTTCGGTCCTTCCTGCGGAAAACCGGCGGGAGCGGGAGCTGCTGCTGGCATATCTGGACGAGGTGATGCCGGGAGACGCGACCAACCGGGAGGGTCATGCCGCAAAGGTCTATTTCAACGCTCTGTTTGGGAAAGATTATACGAGAAATCAGGACTGTGCGCAAAACGCTGCCCTGAACTACGGATACGCGCTGCTGCTGTCCGCGACCGCACGGGAGATCACCGCAGCGGGCTATTGCACCCAGTTGGGTCTGTTCCATAGCAACCGGTTCAACCGGCTGAATCTGGCCAGCGATTTGATGGAACCCTTTCGACCGTTCGTGGATGCGTGTGTGCGGGATATGCAGCCCACGGAGTTCGGACGGGAGGAAAAGCGGGCGCTGATCGGCGTGTTGAACCGCCAGCTGCTGCTCAATGGAAAGCGGCAATATCTCCTGAACGCGCTGCGTCTTTACGTCCTCAGCGTGTTGGAGGCGCTGGAGCATGACGAGCCATCCAGAATTTGCTTTCCTGCATATGAACCATGACATACCGTTATATGAGACTGCTTTTGTTTTTTGACCTTCCGACAGAGACCGGTCAGGACCGCAGGGCCTACAGCCGATTTCGGAAAATGCTGCTGAAAAACGGATTTCTCATGATGCAGGAATCCGTCTACTGCAAACTGGCAGTGAATTCAGGCGCTGCAGAGGCTGCGCTGGAGACCGTGCGAAAAAACAAGCCCGAACGCGGTCTGATTCAGGCTCTGTTGATTACGGAAAAACAGTATTCCCGCATGGAATTTATCCTTGGAACCCATGTAGGAGATGTTTTGGACACCGATGAAAGGTATGTGGAGTTATGACCTTGATGTTTCCCTGGCTGGACCAGCCCTTGTGCCTTACGGAGAACCGGATTCAGGTGCTTGTCATCGAAGACCCTGTTATCCTCCGGCAGACGCTCCGCGAACTGACCGAGCAGATTGCGGGAGAGACCGGGCGCGTTGTATTCGGCGTGGACAACGTGCCCGTGGAGCTGTCCGGGACCGCAGTCTTGATAAGCGATCCGCTGCGGCCGTTGGAGGAGTCGAAAAAACTGACAAACCGCATACTTCAGGAGGCATCCAAAGTAGCGGGTGAGTTTCCAGACTGCGTAGGGCGCGTCTTGCTCGATCTTCAGGAGCTTGCTTCAGAGCTATGCGCCGCGCTGGACTTCAACGTGACCTGTACGATTCCGACCGGCCCGGAACCGCTGATGCGCCTGCTGAGCATCCGGGCGGATGTCGATGACCTGGACCTGGCAGAACTGCTCCTGGAGACCATGCGTCTGCAACGGCGTCTGTTGGGAAAGCGACTGTTCTTTCTTTACGGCGTCAAACGGCTTTTGACCCGAGATGAGCTGGAGCGTTTCTACCGTTCGATTCTTTATGAGAAGCTGTATGTTGTCCTGTTGGAGTCAGCGCAGACCGGTTCCCAACTGCCGGGAGAAACAGTCACAATTCTGGATGAGGACCTCTGTATCATCCGTTGAGAAGCCTCTTTACAAACTCTGTTGATCCATGCTATCATTAGCTTGCCATGCAAAAGAACAACTGGAATGTAGTGCCGGGCTGCTCTGCTTCAAATAAGCGGAAGGAATGGAGAAAACCGATCTGGAGGCTTGTGATTGAGATTTGAGGTTTGAGAGCAGTGTAATTTTGAATGGTAGTAAAACAAGGCACTTCGTCAATTTGGCGATTTCGCTGTTTGAGAGCAGTGTAATTTTGAATGGTAGTAAAACA
>JAFYIF010000329.1 GCA_017538775.1 Oscillospiraceae bacterium
GCCAAAGGCCGAACAAATCTTGAAAGGATGCGGCAGGGACTTGCACCACAAGATTCAAATGGAGTTTCTTATGAGCTTCATCATATAGGGCAAAAGAAGGATGGGACGTTAGCAATACTTACACAATCAGAACATGACAATCCGGCAATTCATGGTTTCCTTGAACGAACAGAGGCACATGGCCACGGAACCAATTGGGATGCAGAACGGCAGGCATTCTGGAAGTGCTTTGCGATACTCGCAGGATGACGGAGGATGAAGAATGGATTCCATCATTGCGCTGCTGAAGCAACAGACTGACTTTTTCTGTGAGGAAGGCGCTTCCGAAGAGGCGATCCGGAAGGCCGAGGATGCGCTTGGACTTCCATTCGCCGACGACTATAAAGCGTATGTTCAACAGTTCGGATCGGTGTCGTGCGGCGGCCATGAACTGACAGGGTTCAGCAGGGACAAAAGCCTCGATGTGGTCAGGGTAACACGGCATAATCTCCAAAAAAATCCGAACATCAATATGCCTCTATATGTGGTCGAAGAGACCCATATTGACGGCATCGTAATCTGGCAGGCCGGAACGGGGGAGATATATCAAGCTGATTATCAGGCGGCTCCAAGAAAGGTGTATGAGTCTTTGAGCGAATATGTGTCCACCTTTGGCGACAATCTGCTTTGAGCGTAGCACAAACTGCGCATCTTTGCCCCCCTTTTGTCCGTCGGACAAAAGGGGAATTTTTTAATGCACTCGCCCCTGTCGGGGCGACTTCCCTTCATTCCAACATTGCCCGCTCTTTCCGCTTGTAATTATCTGCGGAACGCGTTATACTTTTTCCGGTCCCACGGGCTGCGCGGGCGGTGGGTTTGCCCGGCGCGTGGGGACGGCTTTCGGATACAGGAGGTGTTACATGAAGCCTGAAACCAGTTACAAGATCTTCGACCCGTCCAAATCCCTGCAAGAGAACTTTTCCGGCGGCAAAGCGCCGCTGCTGCTGATGGAGCAGCTGCGGATGCTGGATTATCCCATCAGCCGCGGGATCTCCTACGAACGGACGGTGGACGAGTTCCTGCTGCAATTGGCCACCAACGACTCCCTGCGCCCGCTGCGGGACTGCCCGGAGGCGGCGATCTTGCTGAACGAGGAGGGGGCGCTGCTGCGGCATGCCGGGCAGTGGACGCTGCTGTTCTCCCCGGACACCATCGAGGGCCAGAGCCTGACGGAGGAAGACGATCTGCCGGGGGTGCTGCGGGCCTTGCAGGAGGCGGAGGCGGCCCAGACCGTCTGTTCCGTCCGGGTCCCGGAGCGGGGCCTGAAAACGCTGGTGTCGGGCATCGCGCCCTTCTCCATCCTGGACGAGTACTGCAAGACCCAGCCGGGCCGCTACCTGGCCGTGGCGGAGCGCATCGTCTATGAGGGGCTGGACGTGCTGGCGCGGCATGTGCCGGTCTGCCGCTACGGACAGCTGGTCTCCGCCGACAAGGAGGAGATCGAGAACTACCACACGATCAAGGCCCTGCTGGACGACTACATCTTCCAGTTCGACCACATGGACCCGGACGAGCAGATCCAGCCCCTGAGCGTGGCGGTCTTCGGCGCGCCGGGCTGCGGCAAGAGCTTCGGCGTCAAGCAGATCGCCAAGAGCAGTGGCCGCTTCTCCGTCACCTCCCTGAACATCTCCCAGTACAATGATACCACCTCTTTCTTCGAGGCCCTGCGGGAGGCTCTGCAATTCAAGAGCAACCAGATCCCGCTGGTGTTCATCGACGAGTTCGACTCGGAGCTGAACGGCACGCCCCGGGGCTGGCTGCGCTGCTTCCTGGCCCCGATGCAGGACGGCGAGTTCACGCTGAACGGCAAGCGCTGCGAGATGAGCGCCGCGGTGCTGGTCTTCGCCGGGGGCACCGCCGCCACCTTCTCCCAGTTCCTGCCCCACACGGACGAGGAGCAGGAGGCCTTCCGCCTGGTGAAAGGCCCGGACTTCGTCAGCCGTCTGAAAGGCTTCCTGAACGTCAAAGGCCCGAACCCCACCCGGGTCACGGACCGCAGCGCGGTCATCCGCCGGGGGATGCTGCTGCGCGAGCAGATCACGCGCAAGCTGCCGGGCATCTGCAGCGAGGGGACGGTGAACATGTCCCGGAGCCTGCTGTCGGCCATGCTCAGCGTCTCGGCCTACCGCCACGGCACCCGCTCCCTGGAGCTGATCCTGGCCATGAGCCGCCTGTCGGACGTGAAGCGCTTCACCCCCTCCTGCCTGCCCATGGACGAGCAGCTGAACCTCCACCTGAACGCCCGGGACTTCAAGCAAAAGCTGGAGTTCGAGCAGATCATGGGGGACGTGGTGGAGAAATACGCCGAGATCGCCCACGAGCATTTCCGGGAGAAGCACGCCGAGGAGATCCGCCTGAGCGGGCGCAGCGAGGAGGAGATCCAGCGGGAGCTGGAGACCCCGGAGATGGCCCCCTGGGACGAGCTGGACGAGTTCTACAAGGAGGGCCACCGCTCCCAGATCCGCTTCCTGGGGGAGCGGCTGGAGTCCTACGACATGAGCATCGGCCTGCGCCCGGTGCTGCCCAACACCGCCGACGCCATTTCCGAGCTTTACGGCCCGGTCTTGGAGGTGCTGAGCGAGATCGAGCACGAGCGCTGGATGCGCGACAAGATGGCCGACGGCTGGCGGCCCGGCAAATTCGACCGGGAGCTGAAATTCAACCCGGAGCTGGTCCCCTACGAGGAACTGGACGAGAACACCCGGGAGTACATCCGCAGATCCATGCGCTCCGTGCCGATGTATCTGAAAGAGATCGGCTACGAGCTGTATACCAAATCCTTCTGAGCCCCGCCCCCGGCGGCGGCCAGGGGAAAGGACGTGAGGACGGTCAAAACAAGAGGAATCATCCGGGCGCTGGCGCTGCTGGGTCTGGCGGCGCTGGCCCTGGCCCTGTCCGCCGGGACGCTCCCGGCGGCGGCGGGGGAAGCAACGCGCTACATCGTCAAATACCGGGAGGACTTCGCCTGGCTGCTGGACCGGGAGAGCGCCATGCCCTTCGGCCTGGTGGACGCAGGGGAGCTGGAGCTGCTGCTGCGCGCCGACGCGCTGGAATGGTGCGAGGAAGACGCCCCGGCGGTGCTGCTGGACGAGTTGCCCGCCGGTGAAGAGTTGTCCCCCTATTATGAGCCGGAAAAGTGGGATCTGGCTATGATCGGCGCGGATCTGGCCTACCAAATGAATTGCACGGGCCGGGGCGTGCGCGTCGGCGTCATCGACTCCGGCGTGGCTGCCCACAGCGACCTGGCCGGGCGGCTGAAAGCGGGCTGGAACTTCCAGGACAAATCCTCCGCCGCCGGGGACAGCTTGGGCCACGGCACCTTTGTGGCGGGCCTGGTGGCCGGGTTCAGCGACCTGAACGGCATGATCGGCTCCGCACCGGGGGCCGACATCGTCCCGCTGAAGATCACGAACAGCAACGGCTTTTCCGCCAGTGACATCATCCCGGCCATCTATGAGGGCATCGACCGCTTCCACTGCCAGGTGCTGAACCTGAGCCTGGGCACCGAAAGCGATCTGGAGTCCCTGCGGGAGGCGGCGGCCTACGCGGAAGAGCATGGCGTGACCCTGGTGGCCGCCGCGGGCAACAGCGGGAACGACACCCTCTACTATCCCGCCGCCTACGACACGGTCATCGGCGTCGGGGCGGTGACGAAGCGGGAGACGGTCTACGACAGGTCCAGCCGACACGCCGGCGTCTTCCTCACCGCGCCGGGGGCGGAGGTGCGCAGCCTCAGACACCTGGGCGGCTACCGGGACGGCACCGGCACCAGCTTCGCCACGCCCCTGGTCAGCGGGGCCGCGGCGGTGCTGCTGGGCATGGACGGCGACCTGAGTCCCGCGCAGATCCGGGACATCCTGGCCCAAAGCGCGGCGGACAAGGGGGAGCCGGGCTACGACACGGCATACGGCTACGGCGTCCTCCAGGTCGGCGGGAGCATTGACGCCCTGTTCGCGGGGGGGAGCTGCTACATCGCCGACGAGCGGGGCGGCAGCACGCGCATTTTCAACCGCACGGGGGAGGAGATGGACTGCTTCTGTCTGCTGGCGGAGTACAGCGAGGACGGGGCGCTGCTGGGGCTGCGGCAGGAGATGCTGCACATCCGGCCCTATGACAGCGCGAGCGTGGAGGCCCCGGAGCAGCCGGGGATCTTCGCCCGCTTTCTCTGCGACGCGGAGACTTGGAACCCTCTGGCGGGGGAGCGGAAGACGGAGATACGGAAGACTGAAGATTGAAGATTTAAGACTGAAAAATGATTCCATATCCGGCGTTGTTTGACGCAGACGGAGCGGTCCGCTTTCCAGGAAAACAGGCCGCTCCGTCTGCGTCATATTCTGCAACCGTTCCGGCTGCGAACGGTTCTTCATCATTCAATCTTCAGCTTTCCGTATTCATTCTCATTGACTCATTCCGCCCAATCCTTTGCCCGTTCCACGGCGCGGCTCCAGCCGCGCAGCAGCCGAGAGCGCTCCGCCGGGTCCATGGCGGGGGTGTAGCGGCGGTCCAGGGTCCACTGGCTGCGGATGTCGTCCCGGTCCCGCCAGAGGCCGGTGGCCAGACCCGCCAGGTATGCTGCGCCCAGGGCGGTGGTCTCCCGGATCATCGGGCGGACGATGGTGCGGTCCATGATGTCCGCCTGGAACTGCATCAGAAAGGCGTTGGCGCTGGCCCCGCCGTCGGCCCGGAGGACGTTCAGGCACATGCCCGTGTCCTCCTCCATGGCCCGCAGCACGTCCGCGCTCTGGTAGGCGATGCTCTCCAGCGCGGCGCGGATGATGTGGTTGCGCCCCGCGCCCCGGGTCAGGCCCAGGATCGCTCCCCGGGCGTACATGTCCCAGTGCGGCGCCCCCAGGCCGGTGAAGGCGGGCACCACATAGACCCCGCCGTTGTCTTTGGCTTTCCGAGCGAAATACTCCGTGTCCGCCGCGTCGTGGATCAGGTGCAGCTCGTCCCGGAGCCACTGGATCACGGCCCCGCCGATGAAGACGCTGCCCTCCAGGGCGTACTGGACCTCCCCGCCCAGGCCCACGGCAATGGTGCTCAGCAGGCCGTTCCGGCTTTGGAAGCGCTGACTGCCGGTGTTCATCAGCAAAAAGCAGCCGGTGCCATAGGTGTTCTTGGCGTCCCCGGCCCGGAAGCAGGTCTGGCCGAAGAGGGCCGCCTGCTGGTCCCCGGCGATGCCGGAGATGGGCACCTCCGCCCCGTGGACGTTCACGGTCCCGTAGACCTCGCTGCACGAGCGCACTTCCGGGAGGATGCACATCGGGATATCCAGCCGCTTGCAGATGGTCTCGTCCCAGCGCAGGGCGCCGATGTCGTAGAGCATGGTCCGGCTGGCGTTGGTGTAGTCCGTGACATGGACGCGCCCGCCGGTGAGCTTCCAGATCAGCCAGCTGTCCACGGTCCCAAACAGCAGCTCCCCGCGCTCGGCCTTCTCCCTGGCCCCGGGCACATGGTCCAGCACCCACTTGATCTTCGTGGCGGAGAAATAGGCGTCGATCAGCAGCCCGGTGTGTTCCCGGACGTAGGCGGAGAAGGCCGCGTCCCGTTTCAGCTACTCGCACAGCGCGGCGGTGCGCCGGCACTGCCAGACGATGGCGTTGTAGACCGGGCGGCCCGTGGCCTTGTCCCACAAAATCGTGGTCTCCCGCTGGTTGGTGATGCCGATGCCGGCGATGTCCCGGGGGTCGATGCCGGTCTTGGCCAGGGCCTCCACGAAGACCGCGTACTGGCTGGCGTAGATCTCCATCGGGTCGTGCTCCACCCAGCCGGGCTGGGGGTAGTGCTGGGCGAACTCCTTCTGGCTCAGACCCAGGATGTTCTGCTCCCGGTCAAAGACGATGCAGCGGGAGCTGGTGGTGCCCTGGTCCAGGGCGACGGCGTATTGCTTCATGTTCCTGCACCTCACGATTCAAAGGGGAAGCGGTAGGGCAGGGCGAAGCGGTCCCGCAGGGCGCAGAGTTCCTTCTGGATGCTCTCGCCCACGGGTACGCCCTTGTCCCGCCGCTCCTGCCAGGCCAGATACTCCTTCTCCCCGGCGGTGTAGATGCGCGCGGCCCCGGGGGCCTTTTGGGCTGCCCGCAGGTCCCGCAGAATGCCCCCCGCCGTGGCGCGGAACGTGTCCAGGCCCATAAAAAACGCCGGGTTGATGACGAAAAAGAAGTGGCCCAGCCGGAAGAGCTTCTTGCTGCCGTCGGGGTTTTTGCCGCTGAGGGCCTTCATATACGGCCCTCCGGCCAGGGCCGCGGAGAGGATCTCCACGATGGTGGTGAAGCCGTAGCCCTTGTAGCCGCCGGTGTCCTCCCCCAGCCCGCCCAGAGGCAGCAGGGCGCAGTTGCCCGCCCGCATCTCCCGCAGAATCGCGGCGGAGTCGGTCATCGTGCCGCCGTCGGGGGTCACCACCAGCCCCGCCGGGGTGGGCTTGCCGCTGCGGGCGTAGTATTCGATCTTGCCGTTCTGGACGATGGAGGTGGCGCAGTCGAAGTTGAAGGGGAAGGGCTCGTCCGTGGGCATGGTGAAGGTCAGGGGGTTGGTGCCCATCATCGGCTCCACGCCGAAGGTGGGGGCCACGCTGGGCCGGGCGTTGGTGCCGGTGATGCCGATCATCCCGGCCTTCTCCGCCATGCCGGTCCAGTACCCGGCAATGCCGTAGTGGGTGGAGTTGCAGACCGCGCCCCCGGCCATGCCGTACTGCCGCGCCTTTTCGATCAGGCGCTCCATCATCCGGTAGGAGGCCACCATGCCCATGCCGTTGTTGGCGTCCATCACCAGGGTGGTGGGGGTCTCTTTCAAAATGTCCAGCTTCGTGACGGGCAGCAGGGTGCCGTCCTCGATGCGGTCCAGATAGATGGGCTTGAAGCGGTTGCAGCCGTGGCTCTCGATGCCCCGGCGGTCGCTCTCCAGCAGCACGTCGGCGCAGATGGCCGCGTCCTCCTCCGGCACGCCATAGCGGCGGAACACGTCGATCATAAAGGCGTTCATCAGGTCCCAGGGCACATAGGGTCTGGTTTCCATGGGGGTCCCTCCTTTGGGAAAAGCGTTCTCCCTATAGCAATAACAAATTCGGCCAAAATTGTCAAGACCGCCGGGGATTTTGTCTTTACATTTGTGCAAAAAGGGGATAAGATGGGGGAAACTGCGCGGACAGGGGAGGGAGCGCCATGGACAAAACCGCGCTGGGCAAGATCCGGCTTTTTCTCTTCGACCTGGACGGCACCCTCTATCTGGGCAGCCGCCTGTTCCCCTTCACCCGGCCGCTGCTCTCCCGGCTGCGGGAGACCGGGCGGGACTACCGCTTCCTGACCAACAACTCCTCCCGCTCCGTGGCCGACTATGTGGCGAAGCTGCGGCGGCTGGGCATCCCCGCCGCGCCGGAGGACTTCGTCACCTCCGCCCAGGCCACGGTGCAGTATTTGCGGGAGACCCTGCCCGGCGCCCCCCTCTACGTCTGCGGCACCGCCTCGCTGAAAGCGGAGCTCTCCGGGGCCGGCTTCCCGGTGACGGAGGACCCGGACGCGGCGGCGGGAATCGTGATGGGCTATGACACGGAGCTGACATACCAAAAGCTCTGGGATGTCTCCCGCCTGCTGACCCAGCGCCCGGATATCCCCTACATCGCCACCAACCCGGACCTGGTCTGCCCCACGGAGTTCGGCTTCGTCCCCGACTGCGGCAGCGTCTGCGCGATGCTCCAAACCGCCACGGGCCGCCGCCCCCTGGTCATCGGCAAGCCGGAACCGAGAATGCCGCGCCTGGCCATCTCCCGCTGCGGCGTCCCCCCGGAGCGCTGCGCGGTGGTGGGAGACCGCATCTATACCGACATAAAATGCGGTCAGAACGCCGGGATTCCCGGAATTCTGGTCCTGAGTGGGGAAACAACGCCGGAAATCCTGGCCGCCAGCCCGGACAAACCCGACCTGGTCCTCCGCGACGCGGGGGAGATCCTGGTGGCGCTGGAAGCGTGAAAACAACGAAACAGGAGGGATAGCCATGAACCCGACCCAAACCGAACCCATGCCATTGAAACTCAACTACCGC
>JAFYIF010000031.1 GCA_017538775.1 Oscillospiraceae bacterium
AGTAGTAATAATGTGATTTATCCCGCTTTCTGCTTGCGAAACAGGACAATGACCAGGTCCAGCAGCAGCACGACGATCACCCCCGCCAGGGCCAGCGCCCCGTAGCGCATGGGCAGCAGGTACTGCATCTTCAGATAGGCGTGGTAGCCCAGCAGACTGGCGAAGCTGACCGCGATGGGGACCGGGAAAAGCCAGGGGGAGACCACGGCCAGAGCCAGCGTCAGCACGTCGGCCAGGAAGAAGTAGCGGTCGTGCATGTGCGGCAGCAGGTAGGGCACGGCCACGCAGATGAGCACCGCGATTTCCAGCAGGGCCCGGTCGTTCAGCCGCTTCCGGCGAACATAGCAGAGGACGTACAGCACGAGCAGGAAGCAGAAGGCGGCCAAAACCCCCAGCCGGGCCAGCTCCACCTGGTTCCCGTCGGCGGGCAGCAGGGCGTAGACGGAGGAGGAGTTGTAGTTCAGCCCGCTGCCCACGGACCCGGCCTGGCTGAAATAGAGCAGCAGCGTCTCCTTCCAGGGCCGCCCCAGCGCCACGGCGGGGGCGACGGCGGCCAGGTAGCCCAGAGGGAAGAACAGCAGCTGCCACCACTTCACCTTCCGGGCGAAGAGGAAAACCAGATAAACCGGCAGCAGGAACACCGCCTGGAGCTTGAAGGCGAAGGAGAGGGCGGCGGCCAGCACGGAGCGGATGGGGCGGTCCTCCAGGGCGAAGACCAGGCTCCAGACCGACAGGGCGCCGTAGATGCTGTCGCACTGGCCCCAGTACGCGCCGTTCAGCAGCACGGTGGGGAGCAGCAGGCTCAGGAAGAAGCTCAGCAGCCGGGCAAAGTCCCCCTTGCGGAAGCGGGAGACCAGCCGCAGCACGCCCCAGGCCAGCAGCAGGTCGAAGAGGCAGGACAGGAGCTTGATGAGATAGAGGTCCCGCACCGGGAGATAGGTGAAAGCCGCCAGGAAATATAAGTAGGGCACGTTGTAGTTGCAGGCCACGGAGAAGTCCCAGACATCCATCCGCAGCCCGGGAAAGCCCCCGGCCTGCCGGAAGTCCTCCACCCAGGCGTGGAGGAAGGTCTGGTAGTCCAGGGTCTCATGCTCCAGCAGCGCGCCCCGCAGGGCCATCACCGCCAGCAGCAGCGCGGCGGAGAGGAACAGCGCGCTTTTCCGACGCAGCAGCCCCTCTTTCCAGAGGATCAGGTAGCCCAGGGCGGCCAGGACCACCAGGCAGAGGTACGGAACGGTCATTTGCAGCCTCCTTTGTCATACTGTACAAAAAACCAACAAAAAAGCAGTTGGAACTCTCTCCAACTGCGGCGGATTGCGGCTTGACAAGCTATTTTAAACTGTGATAAAATAACTTGCTATATCACCAAGAGGACAGAAAGCCCTTTTTCCCGATTTCCCGTACAGT
Organism: Oscillospiraceae bacterium; assembly: GCA_017538775.1. Lineage (GTDB taxonomy): Bacteria > Bacillota > Clostridia > Oscillospirales > Oscillospiraceae > RGIG7114. The sequence continues at coordinate 1,408 of JAFYIF010000031.1, forward strand.
ATATCACAGCCGACGGAAAAATCAAGGGCGTGCCGAAAACTATTGACAACACATCCGGGCGTATCGCAAGAGCGCCGCGGGAATTGATGCGAAGGAGTGATCATCCAACATGCCGAAGGACGTAATGTACGGCAAGACGCTGCGCAAGAGCTTTGCGCGGGTGGCGGAGGTCCAGGAGATGCCGCACCTGCTGGAGGTGCAGCGGAATTCCTATCAGTGGTTCCTGGAGCAGGGGCTCCGGGAGGTGTTTGACGAGGTGGACGCGGTCAGCGACTATTCCGGGAATCTGGAGCTGAGTTTTGTGGGCTACTCCATCAACGAGAAGCCCAAGTATTCCGAGCAGGAGTGCAAGGCCAGGGACGCGACTTATGCTGCGCCGCTGAAGGTCAGCGTGCGGCTGCGGAACCGGGAGACCGAGGAGATCAAGGAGCAGGAGATCTTCATGGGCGATTTCCCGATCATGACCGCCGGGGGGACCTTCATCATCAACGGGGCCGAGCGCGTCATTGTCTCGCAGATCGTGCGCTCGCCGGGGATCTACTTTGACAAGACCACGGACAAGGCTTTGATGAGCGTCTATTCCACCACCATCATTCCGTATCATGGGGCCTGGCTGGAGTTTGAGACCGATGTGAACGACGTGTTTTATGTCCGCATTGACAAGAACCGGAAGATCCCGGTGACCTGGCTTTTGAAGGCCATGGGGCGGTATGAGGAGGATAAGCCCAGTACCTGGTTGAGTTGTTTGCCCGGGGGCGCGAATGGGCGGTACGCCGGGGACGGCGGAGTTGGGGCCGTCGGGGACGCCGGAGTTGGGGCCGTCGGGGACGCCGGCCCCTACGGGGGCGGGTCGCCGGTGGCCGGGTGTGTGACGAATGAGATGATCCGGGAGATCTTTGGGGAGGATCTGCGGCTTACGGCCACGTTTGAGAAGGACAGCTGTCCCAGTCGGGAGGAGTGTCTGATTGAGATTTACAAGCGGCTGCGGCCGGGGGATCCGCCTACGGTGGACAGTGCGGAGGCTTTGCTGAACGGGCTTTTCTATGATCACCGGCGGTATGACATCTCCAATGTGGGGCGGTACAAGTTCAACAAGAAGCTGGCGCTGGGGGCGCGGATCAGCGGGCACAGGCTGGCGCGGGCTGTGGTTGATCCGGACACCGGGGAAGTGCTGGCCGAGGCCGGGGAGGTGCTGAGCCGGGCGCGGGCCGATTTGATCCAGGACGCCGGGGTGAACGAGGTTTGGTTGGATGTGGCGGACGGCGGAACGCCGGGGACCGTGCGGTTGCCGGGGGGGCCGTCGGGGACGCCGGAGTTGGGGCCGTCGGGGACGCCGGCCCCTACGGTGGCGGAGGGGCGGTGTGTCCGCGTCTTCAGCAACGGCATGATCGACATGGGGAAGTATTTCCGGAAGATGGGGATCGAGTTGGACCCCGGGGAGTTGGGCGTGAAGGAGAAGGTGCGCGGGATTTTGTTGCGCGCGCTGGTGGAGCAATACAGCGGGGATGAGCTGCGGGAGCGGATCCGGGAGAGTATGGAGCTTCTGGTGCCGAAGCATGTGATTCTGGATGACATCTTTGCCTCGGTCAACTATCTGAACTGTCTGGCGAACGGGATCGGGGAGCCGGACGACATTGACCATTTGGGGAACCGGCGGATGCGGTCTGTGGGGGAGCTTTTGCAGAACCAGTTCCGGATCGGCTTTTCCCGGATGGAGCGGGTGATCCGGGAGCGGATGACGCTGCAGGATCTGGACATTGTGACGCCGCAGAGTCTGGTGAACATCCGGCCGGTGACGGCGGCGATCAAGGAGTTCTTCGGGTCTTCTCCGCTGAGTCAGTTCATGGACCAGACCAACCCGCTGGCGGAGCTGACGCACAAGCGGCGCGTCTCGGCGCTGGGGCCCGGGGGGCTGAGCCGGGAGCGGGCCAGCTTTGACGTGCGGGACGTGCACTACAGCCACTATGGGCGGATGTGCCCCATCGAGACGCCGGAGGGGCCGAACATCGGACTCATCAGCTATCTGGCCGCCTTCGCCCGGGTCAACGAGTACGGCTTCCTGATCACGCCCTACCGGCGCATCGAGCATCTGCGGGACGAGAGCGGGCGGATCGTCGGGAACCGGCTGACGGACGACGTGCAGTATATGACCGCCGACGTGGAGGACCACTACATCATCTGCGAGGCCACGGAGCCGGTGGATGAGCGGGGCTGTCTCATCAACAAGCGCATCATCTGCCGACACCGGGACGAGATCATCGAGGTCGATCAGGACCGGGTGGACTTCATCGACGTGAGTCCCCGCATGATGGTGTCCATCGCCACGGCGATGATCCCCTTTTTGGAGAACGACGACGCCAACCGGGCCTTGATGGGGGCGAACATGCAGCGGCAGGCTGTGCCTTTGATGACCACCGAGGCGCCCATCGTGGCCACTGGCATTGAGCACAAGTGCGCCATCGACTCCGGGGTGTGTCTGCTGGCCGAGGGGGACGGGACCGTCACCCGGGTCAGCGCCACGGGGGTCAGCGTGCGGTATGACTCCGGGGAGAGCAAGGATTATGCGCTTATCAAGTTTTCCCGCAGCAACCAGGGGACCTGTTTCAACCAGCGGCCCATTGTGAAAGTGGGGGAGCGGGTGCATGGGTTCCGCGTGAACGAGCAGGGCCAGCCGGAGGATCCCACAGTGCTGGCGGATGGGCCGAGCACTTCTCAGGGGGAGCTGAGTCTGGGGAAGAACATCCTGGTGGGCTTTATGACCTGGGAGGGGTACAACTACGAGGACGCGATTCTTTTGAATGAGCGGCTGGTGATGGAGGATGTGTTTACCTCCATCCATGTGGAGGAATACGAGTGCGACGCCCGTGACACCAAGCTGGGACCTGAGGAGATCACCCGGGACATTCCCGGGGTGGGCGAGGACGCGCTGAAGTATCTGGACGAGCGCGGGATCATCATGGTGGGCGCGGAAGTCCACGCCGGGGACATTCTGGTGGGGAAGGTCACACCCAAGGGGGAGACCGACCTGACCGCCGAGGAGCGGCTGCTCCGGGCCATTTTCGGCGAGAAGGCCCGGGAGGTCCGGGATACCAGTCTAAAGGTACCCCACGGCGAGGCGGGCATCATTGTGGACGTGAAGCGCTTTACCCGGGAGGCCGGGGACGAGATGGGGCCGGGGGTCAACGAGGTCGTGCGGGTCTACATTGCCCAGAAGCGGAAGATCTCTGTGGGCGACAAGATGGCCGGGCGGCACGGGAACAAGGGCGTGGTCAGCCGCATCCTGCCCAAGGAGGATATGCCCTATCTGCCGGACGGGACGCCGCTGGACATTGTCCTGAACCCCCTGGGCGTGCCCAGCCGTATGAACATCGGGCAGGTGCTGGAGGTCCATCTGGGCTATGCGGCCCAGGCGCTGGGCTGGAAGGTGGCGACGCCCATCTTCAACGGTGCCAACGAGACCACGATCCACGAGACCCTGCGGCTGGCGAATCTGCGGGAGGACGGCAAGAGCGAGCTGCGGGACGGGCGCACCGGGGAGCTGTTCCAGAACGACGTGACCGTGGGCTGGGTCTACTTCCTCAAGCTCCACCATCTGGTGGACGACAAGATGCACGCCCGGTCCACCGGGCCTTACTCCCTGGTGACCCAGCAGCCGCTGGGC
>JAFYIF010000330.1 GCA_017538775.1 Oscillospiraceae bacterium
CGCGGCGGAGCAGTCCGGCGTCGCCGCACTCGCTGCCGAAGCTCAGCGCCGTGGCCCCGGCTGCCCGCAGCAGACCCACCGCGCCCCCGGCGAAGGTTTCCGCCGGGGCCAGGGCCCAGGGCAGGGGCAGCTCCAGCACCAGGTCCGCCCCGCAGCGGACGGCGGCCTCGGCCCGGGCAAACTTGCCGTAGACGGCGGGGCTGCCCCGCTGGACGAAGGCCCCGCTCATCGCGCAGACCAGGGTGGTCTCCGCGCCCAGGGCCCGCCGGGTCTCCAAAAGGTGCCAGGCATGGCCCCGGTGAAAGGGGTTGTATTCCGCCACGACGCCGCAGACCGGCGCTGCGGGGGCGGTTTTGGGAGCTTGGGCCATGGCTTTTCTGTCCTCTCCGACGTTTTTCGGTGCGCAGCGTTCCGGGCGCTCAGGCAAAATGGCACAAAGCCGCCGCCGACTGGCAAAAAAAGTCTGGCATTTCCCGCCAAAAATCGCAAATTAGGCTTGCCTTTCCGAAATCGTGTATTAAAATGATCCGTAAGGGGTTTTTCTTATCTTACACAAAAGCACACCAATTTACAAGAAGGAAAGGAAACGAATATGAAGATTCTTGTGATCAACGCGGGCAGCTCTTCTCTGAAGTATCAGCTCATCGACATGGACGGCGAGGTGCTGCTTGCCAAGGGCCTGTGCGAGCGCATCGGCATCGACGGCAAGTTCACTTACAAGCCCCAGGTGGAGGGCAAGGCCAAGCAGGACGCGGTGGACGTGGCCATGCCCAGCCACGGCGAAGCCATCCAGACCGTGCTGGACGCCCTGGCCGACCCGGTCAACGGCGTGGTGAAGAGCATGGACGAGATCGACGCGGTGGGTCACCGCGTGGTCCACGGCGGCCGGGAGTTCACCGAGAGCTGCCTCATCAACGAGCAGCGCAAGGAGGCCATCAAGAAGTGCTTCCCCCTGGCCCCCCTGCACAACCCGGCAAACCTGCTGGGCATCGAGGCCTGCGAGAAGGTCATGCCCGGCAAGCCCCAGGTGGCCGTGTTCGACACCGCGTTCCACATGACCATGCCCGCCGAGGCCTATATCTACGCCATCCCCTACGAGTACTATGAGGCCGACGACGTGCGCCGCTACGGCTTCCACGGCACCAGCCACCGCTATGTCTCCGCCCGCTGCCGCGAGCTGCTGGGCAACCCGGAGCACAGTAAGATCATCTCCTGCCACCTGGGCAACGGTTCCTCCCTGGCCGCCGTCGTGGACGGCAAGGTGGTGGACACCACCATGGGCCTGGGGCCTCTGGCCGGCGTCCCCATGGGCACCCGCTGCGGCGACATCGACGCCACCATCCTGGAGTACCTGATGGGCCTGCACGGCTATGACATGAAGGAAATGATGAACATCCTCAACAAGAAGAGCGGCGTTCTGGGCATCTCCGGCGTCTCCAGCGACTTCCGCGACCTGGAGTCCGCCGCGAAGGAGGGCAACGCACGCGCCCAGCTGGCCCTGGACAAGTTCCACTATGAGGTCCGCAAGGACATCGGCGCTTACGCGGCCGCCATGGGCGGCGTGGACGCCATCGTGTTCACCGCCGGCGTGGGCGAAAACGGCGTGGGCAACCGCGCCGCCATCTGCAAGGGTCTGGAGTACCTGGGCGTCAAAATCTGCCCGGACTGCAACGCCCAGCGCGCCGACGAGCACCTGATCAGCACCGACGACAGCCCGGTGAAGGTCTTCGTCATCGCCACCAACGAGGAGCTGATGATCGCCCGCGACACCAAGGAGATCGTCAGCAAGTAAAAAAGCTTTTTCCCTTTGCCACAGCGCCCCCGGAAGTCGGTCAAACGGCTTCCGGGGGCGTTTGTATGTTTTGCCTGTGGCTCAGGCGGGATAGCGGGTCCAGACGTAGTCGGCCTCCATGACCTCCGCCTTTGTGAGCGTCCGGCCCCAGTGGATGGCCTCGTTGTAGTTCCCCTCGGCGATCACCACATGGTCGCTGTGGATCTCCAGCAAAACCACGGTGTGGGAATTGTTGTAGATCCGGGGCATATCCCCCACCCGCAGGTCCTCGTAGCGGAAGGAACCCCGCTGGATGGTCCGCAGGGGCAGATTGCCGAAGGCGGCGCTGCTCACCTTGAGGGCGAAGGCCACGCAGCCGTAGCCGGCGAAGGTGTAGGTGATCGGGCGGCCGTCCACGGTGTCGTGATAGGTCAGGACATACTGGTTCTCATTGGTCCAGCGCTGGCCCTCCGGCAGCTCCTTGCGCATGGCGATGAGCTTCTGATAGACCAGCTCCTGCCGGTAGGGGTCCTCCTGGGTCTGCGCCGTCAGCGCGTTCCAGCGCTCCCGGGGGAAGACCCCCTCGGCGATCAGACGCTCGGCCAGCAGACCGCCGCCGCGCTGCTGCATGGACAGAGCCGCGGCGCTGATGGACACCACGTCCCCCCGGAGGAAGGTCCCGTTGCCGGGATACTCCCCGTGGGTCAGGCCGATCGCGTCGGAGAACTCCCAGGCCGCGTCCCAGCGGAAGTCCGTCCCGCTGGCGTAGCCCAGCGCCCGCAGCACGAAGGTCAGATACTGGGTCGCCGAGACCAGGCTGTTTCCGCCGAAGGTATCGGCCCCCGTGCCCCGGGACAGGCCGGTGGAATAGGCGTAACCCACATAGGGCAAGGCCCAGGCCGCCACGTCGGTGAAGGGGGTCTCCCAGTTGCCCCGGCGGGCGGCGTCCTCCTTCCCCAGGAGGCGCACCAGCATGGTCACCGCCTCCTGGCGGGTGGGTGCCCGGTCCAGGTCGTAGTTCGGCGTTCCGTCCGGTTTCGTCCCGGTCCCCTGAAACAGGCCCAGGGCGTGCAGCAGCTCTGCGGCAGCGTTGGCGTCCTCCCGGACGGCCAGCGCGGTGGGGGCGAGGGCGCACAGCAGCGCCACAGCCAGCAGCAGGGACAGCAGTTTTTTCATGGTTTCTTTCTCCTTCTCTTTCTCTTTTCAAGAAGGATTCTATTGCGGGAAAGAGAAAAAAATCTAGCCCTGCGCTGTTTCCGTTCTATTAAATGAATCCTAAAAATCCGGCATTTTTCACACGACGGTGTGACCGGTTCGACAATTTTATGACGATCCTCACACGCCGAAGAGCGCGTAGTGCACCATCCCCAGGGCCTCGCGGATGAAGTAATTCAGCCTGAGCAGGGAGAGGCCGGTGGCGCCCGGGACGCCGAAGACCTCCCGGCCCATGGTTTTGGCCATGTACTGCGCCCGGCAGAGGTGGTATTCGCTGCTGCACACGGCCACCCGGGCGTCTTCCGGGATCAGCGCGAAGGAGAAACGGAGGTTTTCCGCCGTGTTCGTGGCCCGTTCTTCCAGCAGCAGCCGGTCCCCGGAAATGCCCTTTGCCAGCAGCCAGTCTGCCATGGCCTCCGCTTCGCTCAGGTCCTCCCCCGCCCCCCTGCCGCCGCTGAGAACGGCGACGCAGGCCGGGTGCGCCTCCAGATAGGCCAGCGCCCCATGAAGGCGGTCCAGCATGGACCGGGAGGGGACGCTGCCGTGGACCCCCGCGCCCAGGACGATCAGGTAGTCCGCCTCCCGCTCCGGCTCCCCTTTGGCTGCGCGGAGCACCGGGTATTCCGCAGCCAGGAACAGCAGGGTCCCGGCCAACAGCACCGCCGTCAGCGCGACGCGGAACCATTTGGGCATCAGGAGATAGAGCACAATCACGGCCCCGGCTGCGGCGAACAGCAGCGCCATGGTGCCGTAGCCCAGCAGGGCAAAGCGGAAATAGCCCGCCAGCGCGAAGCAGGCCAGCGCCGCCGTCAGCCAGCCGGGATGGGCAAACAGACGGCGTTTCATTCGCTCAGCTCCTCCCAGCGGAGATAGAGGGCCTCCAGCTCTTTGTCCAGCGCCTCCCGCTGCGCGCCCAGCTCCAGCAGCTTCTGGTAGTCGCTGGCGTGGCGCTCCTGCTCTGCGTCCAGGGCGGAGATCTGCGCTTCCAGCCGCTCGATCTCCCGCTCCAGCTTCGCCAGCAGCTTCGGATTCGGCTTTTTGCCCGGGGCGCCTGCTTTCGGCGTCGGCGGGGTTTTGGGCTTCTTTTCCTCTTTCCGGACCTCCGCCTGACGGAGGGCCTGCTGCCGGGCCCGGTAGTCCCGGAACTGACTGAAGCTGCCCCGGTAGTCGGTGATCTCCCCGTCGGCCAGGGCCCAGATGCGGTTGGCGAAGCGCTCGATGAACCAGCGGTCGTGGCTGACGAACAGCAGCGCCCCGGTATATTCCTCCACCGCGTCCTCGATCCACTCCCGGGAGGCGATGTCCAGATGGTTGGTGGGCTCGTCCAGGATCAGGAAGTTGATGTCGTGCCGCATCAGCATACACAGGCGCAGGCGGCTCAGCTCGCCGCCGGACAGGGCGCTGACCGGCTTGAACACGTCCTCTCCGGTGAACTGGAACTGGGCCAGCCGGTCCCGGGCCGTCTGGGGCAGACAGTTTTCCTCATAGAGCATGGTGTCGTAGAGCGTGCGCTCCGGGTGCTCGAAGTGGATGATCTGGGGCAGATAGGCGGTTTTCACGCTGGGGCCGAAGCGGACCCAGCCCGCGTCGGGCGTCTCCTCCTGCATCAGGATCTTCAAAAAGGTGGACTTCCCGGTGCCGTTGTCCCCCAGCAGGGCGATCCGGTCCCCGCCCTCCACCAGCAGCTCCAGGTCGTGGAACAGCCGCTTCTCGCCAAAGGATTTGCTCACTCCCTCCAGCACCAGCACCTCGTCCCCCAGAAACTCCCGCTCGGCAAAGCGGACGTTCAGCTTCTTCTGGACGTGGGGGCGCTCGGTCTGGTTCAGCTTCTCCATGCGCTTTTCCATGGAGAAGGCCCGCTTGTGCAGCTTGTCGTTGCCCAGAAAGGCCCAGAGGTGCAGCTGGGCGGCGGCGCGTTTGAGCTGCTCATACTTGGCCTGGTCCTTTTCGTACTGCTTCAACTGTTCCTCGAAGCGGCGCTGCCGCTCCACCACATAGAAGCTGTAGTTCCCGGCGAAAAACTCCGCCCGGCCGTCCCGGATCTCGATGCAGCGCTGGGCCACGGTGTCCAGGAACCAGCGGTCGTGGGAGATGGCCAGGACCGTGCCCCGGAAGTGCAGGATGTAATCCTCCAGCCACTCCGTGGCGTGGAGGTCCAGATGGTTGGTGGGCTCGTCC
>JAFYIF010000032.1 GCA_017538775.1 Oscillospiraceae bacterium
CAAATCCATTTTTGGCGGAAACCGCGTTTTCGCCAAAAATACCGCTCGCGGAGCGAGTGTCCCCGCCTCGGGGGCGCGAGCGCAGCGCAATCCCCTCGATTCAGAACCCAGCGAAGCGGTTCTGAATCGAAACATCGGAATTAGGAGATAGACCCATGACACGCATTGAAAAGATCCAGGCACAATTGAACGAACAGGAGCTGGACGCCGTCATCCTGTTCTCCGAATCCAACGTCCGCTATGCCGGACAGTTCGCCTTTACCGACGGCGCGGTGGCGGTGGCCCGGGACCGGGCGCTGCTGCTGACCGACTCCCGCTACATCGAGGCGGCCCAGGCCGAAGCCAGAGACGTGGAGGTGCGTCTGGTGGATTCCAGACACCCCCTCAGCGCCCAGCTCCGGGACTTCCTCTCCGGCTGCAATCGCGTGGCGGCGGAGGAACAGCGCCTGCCTTACGCCGACTGGAAGCGTCTGGAGGAAAAGCTGGAGACCGCCCTGCTGCCGGGGGACGCGCTGCTGGCCGGGCTGCGGGCGGTGAAGGACCCGGAGGAGATCGCGGCCCTGACGGCGGCCCAGCGCATCGCCGAGCAGGCGCTGGCGGAGGTCCTGCCCTTCATCCGCCCCGGCGTCCGGGAGCGGGACATCGCGGCGGAGCTGACCTACCGGATGCTGCGCCTGGGCGGGGAGGGCAACAGCTTCGACCCCATCACCATCACCGGCCCCAACACCAGCAAGCCCCACGGCGTCCCCGGGGAGGCGGTGGTGCAGCCCGGCGACTTCGTCACCATGGACTTCGGCACTCTGGTGAACGGCTACCACTCCGACATGACCCGCACCGTGGCCGTGGGCCACGCCACGGAGGAGATGCGCCGGGTCTATGACACGGTGCTCCGGGCCCAGCTGGCGGGCATCGAACGGATGCGCGCCGGGACCACAGGCGCGGAGGTCCACAAGGCCGCGGAGGACATCATCCAGGCGGCTGGCTACGGCGGCTGTTTCGGCCACGGCTTCGGCCACAGCGTGGGCCTGGAGATCCACGAAAACCCGAGCGCCAGCCCCCGCAACACGAAGCCCCTGCCCGCCGGCGCGGTGGTCACGGCGGAGCCGGGCATCTATCTCCCGGGTGCCTTCGGCGTGCGCATCGAGGACATGATCCACGTCACCGAGCAGGGCCCGGTGAATCTGACCGCAGCGCCGAAAGACCTGCTCATTTTGTAAACCGGGGGAGGTTGTAACCGTGCCGCGGAAGCCGAAGCGCAACACCAAGGGCCGGATCATCTCCGCCGCCTGGAAGCTCTTCTATGAACAGGGCTATGAGGACACCACGCTGGAGGACATCCTGGAGGCCAGCGAGACCAGCCGGGGCACCTTCTACCACTACTTTGAGGGGAAGGACGCGCTGCTGGGCACCCTCAGCGACCTGTTCGACGAGAAATACCGCCAGCTCCTGCCGGAGCTGCGGGAGGAGGAGCACGCGGTCTCGGTGCTGGCCTTTCTGAACCGGGAGCTGTTTGCGATGATCGACTCCAGCGTGTCCGTGGAGCTGCTGGCCCGGCTGCTGTCCACCCAGCTCATCACCAAGGGGGAGAAGCACCTGCTGGACCGCAACCGTCTCTACTTCCGCCTGCTGCGGACGGTCATCGCCCGGGGTCAGAGCCGGGGCGAGCTGCGCGCCGACCGCTCGGTGAACGAGATCGTCAAGGCCTATGCGCTGATGGAGCGGGGCCTGATGTACGACTGGTGCCTCTGCTCCGGGGAGTACTCCCTGAGCCGCTACAGCGCGGACATGATGGAGATGTTCCTGAAACTTTATGCCGCCCCGCCGGACCCGGATTCGTGATTCCAATTTCAGTATAGAACGAAGTACAGTTATTTTCCCTTGAAAATCAAGCAGATTTTGTCATGCAAGCAAGATTTCCTGTTTGGCGTGTCTAAACAGCAGTCTTGCTTGCAGTCTATTCTCAACTGTGCTATTCTCTGTCCAATCATACAGAAAGGGAATGTGAATCTTATGACAAGTGCCGGAACCGCGATCCTGGTCACCATCCTCGTCTATCTGCTGGGGATGATCGGGATCGGCATCTACTTCAACCGCAAGGGCAGCGGCGAGAACGCCGGAGAGTTCTATCTGGGCGGGCGCAAGCTGGGCCCGCTGGTCACGGCCATGAGCGCCGAGGCCAGCGACATGAGCAGCTATCTGCTGATGGGTCTGCCGGGCCTGGCCTATCTCTGCGGCATCGCGGAGGCGGGCTGGACCATCATCGGCCTGGCCGTGGGTACCTACCTGAACTTCCTGATCGTGGCCCGGCGGCTGCGCCGTTACAGCGCCCACCTGGGGGCCATCACCCTGCCGGACTACTTCTCCCGCCGCTGGAAGGATGAGCGCCATGTGCTGAGCCTGGTGGCGGCACTGGTCATCATCATCTTCTTCGTCCCCTACACCGCCTCCGGCTTCAGCGCCGTGGGCAAGCTGTTCCACAGCCTCTTCGGCTGGGATTACCACGCCAGCATGGTCATCGGCGCGCTGGTCATCATCGGCTACACGGTCCTGGGCGGCTTCCTGGCCGTCAGCACCACCGACCTGATCCAGAGCATCTTCATGACCGTGGCCCTGGTGGTCATCGTCCTCTTCGGCATCCAGCAGGCCGGCGGCCTGGACGCGGTGATGGAGAACGCGAAAGCCTTGCCCGGCTACCTGAACCTGAACCAGGGCTATCTGGCCGACTCCGGCACGGCGGGCAGCTTCGGCTTCCTCAGCATCGTCTCCACCCTGGCCTGGGGCCTGGGCTACTTTGGAATGCCCCACATCCTGCTGCGCTTCATGGCCATCCGGGACGAGCGCGAGGTCAAGACCAGCCGCCGCATCGCCAGCGTCTGGGTGGTCCTCAGCATGGTCGTGGCCGTGTTCATCGGCATCATCGGCCTGGCCGTCAGCCGCACCGGGGCCATTGAGACCCTGAGCGGCAACGACAGCGAGACCGTCATCGTCCGCCTGGCCCATCTGATGAGCGAGAACGGCGTGCTGTTTGCCGTCGTCGCCGGCGTCATCCTGGCGGGCATCCTGGCCGCCACCATGTCCACGGCGGACAGCCAGCTCCTGGCCGCGGCCAGCAGCGTCTCCGAGGACGTGACCCAGGGCTTCTTCGGCATCCGCTTCCAGCGCAAGAGCGCCATGCTGGCGGCCCGGATCACGGTCATCGTCATCGCGGTCGTGGGCGTGCTCCTGGCCTGGAATCCGGACAGCAGCGTGTTCCGCGTGGTCTCCTTCGCCTGGGCGGGCTTCGGCGCGGCCTTCGGCCCGGTGGTGCTGTTCAGCCTCCTGTGGAAGCGGAGCACCAAATGGGGCGCGCTGGCCGGAATGCTGGCCGGCGGCGCGATGGTCTTCATCTGGAAGTTCCTGGTGCGCCCCCTGGGCGGCTCCTTCGACATCTACGAGCTGCTTCCGGCCTTCCTGGTGGCCTCCGTCGCCATCGTGGTGGTCAGTCTGCTGACAAAGCGCCCGGAGCAGGAGGTCCTGGACAGCTTCGACGCGGTGAAGAAGGGCGCCTGAACCCTCCCCCCCCGGAATCCCACACGGCTCCCCGGCAGTTGCGCCGGGGAGCCGTTTGTCTGAGTTCACCATATCTTGTGGAAAAAGGGGGGACGGAACAACGAAAAATGCCGAATTCACGGCCAGCCCATTGCAAAGCCCCCAGTCCGTGTTATAATATGGTTTCATATCTTTCATGGGTGAAAGGACGGGATGATGTTTGATGCGCAGAGCATATCTGGACCGCTTCGTGGGCGAGGGACTGACCTATGACGACGTGCTGCTGGTGCCCACCCGGAGCGACGTGCTGCCCTCCCAGATCCAGCTGGAGACGCAGTTGACGAAGAATCTGAAGTTGAACGTACCCTTGATGAGCGCCGCCATGGACACGGTGACCGAGGCGCGCATGGCCATTGCCATGGCCCGGGAGGGCGGCATCGGCGTGATCCACAAGAACATGCCCATCGAGGCGCAGGCGGAGGAAGTGGACCGGGTCAAGCGCTCGGAAAACGGCGTCATCACGAACCCCTTCTCCCTGTCCGAGACCCACACCCTGGCGGACGCCGACGCGCTGATGGCCAAGTACCACATCTCCGGCGTGCCCATCGTGGACGACGACGGCAAGCTGATCGGCATTATCACCAACCGGGACATGAAGTTTGCCACCGACTACGAGCAGCCCATCTCCGAGCTGATGACAAAAGAGGGCCTGGTCACCGGGCCGGAGGGCACGACGCTGGAGGAGGCCAAGAGCATCCTCCACCGCCACCGCATCGAAAAGCTGCCCATCGTGGACAAACACTTCCACCTGAAGGGCCTCATCACCATCAAGGACATCGAAAAGACCGTGGCCTACCCCAACGCGGCCAAGGACGCCAGGGGCCGCCTGCTCTGCGCCGCCGCCCTGGGCGTGACACGGGACGTGATGGACCGGGCGAAAGCCCTGGCCGAAGCGGGGGTGGACGCCTTCGTGCTGGACTCCGCCCACGGCCACAGCGCCAACATCCTCCGGGAGGTGGGAGCGGTGAAGGAGGCCTTCCCGGACATCCAGCTTGTGGCGGGCAACGTGGCCACTGCCGAGGGCACCGAGGCCCTGATCCAGGCGGGGGCGGACTGCGTCAAGGTGGGCATCGGCCCGGGCAGCATCTGCACCACCCGTGTTGTGGCCGGTATCGGCGTGCCCCAGATGACCGCGGTGCTGGACTGCGCGGAAATGGCGGACAAATACGGCGTCCCCATCATCGCCGACGGCGGCGTGAAGTATTCCGGCGACATCGTCAAGGCCCTGGCAGGGGGCGCGGCGGTCATCATGCTGGGCAGTCTCCTGGCCGGCTGTGAGGAGAGCCCGGGGGAGAGTGAGATGTTCCAGGGCCGCCAGTTCAAGGTCTACCGGGGCATGGGTTCCCTGGCGGCCATGGCGAAAGGCAGTAAAGATCGCTATTTCCAGGAGAACAGCCGCAAGCTGGTCCCGGAGGGCGTGGAGGGCCGGGTCCCCTACAAGGGCACGGTCAGCGACACGGTCTTCCAGCTCCTGGGCGGCATCCGTTCCGGCATGGGCTACTGCGGGGCCCAGGACATCCCCACCCTGCGCCGCACCGCCCGCTTCGTCCGCATCACCTCCGCCGGTCTGCGGGAGAGCCACCCCCACGACATCTACATCACCAAGGAAGCCCCCAACTACACCAGCAATGTGCAGTGAGCGCCCTTCCCAGGATTTACGCCTTGCTTTCTCCCGAAAGCAGGGCGTAAACTGTTCCCAGGTGATACATATGCGCGCACATCTGAAAAAACTGCGCCGGAGCATCGAAACGCTGCCCCGGCACATCTATCTCTTTCTGAAAGGACTGCTGCTGCTGGCCGACGGCCAGCTTCTGGCCTCCGCGCTGCTCTTCGCGCTGGGCCGCAGCCACCAGGCCCGGCACCTGGCCCGGCTCTGTCTGGAGACCCCCGCCGCCGTGCTGCTCATGGGTCTGCTGGGTCTGGCCTTTCTGCTGGACCGGAGCCCATGAGCGCCTCCAGTTCCGGCAGGGTGTACAGGACGTTCAGCACCTGCAAAAGCTGCTTTGCGCTCATGCGTTCCGGCAGCTCCAGCGCCCGCTGGAGTTCCCGCCGCCGAAAAGCGCTGTCCGCCCCGCCGGAGAGACCCAGCCGACAAAGGTCGGCTTTCGTGATCCCGGCGCGCCGGGGCTGCGCCGTCTCGTCCAGCGTGGCCCCGGCCCGGCGCAGGGCCTCCAGCAGCGTCTCCGGGTCCATGCCCTCCACGCCCAGCTTCCCCTCCCGCGAGGGGAAGCGTTTTCGTCTCTCCTTGCCGTACACGTCGGGGATGTAGGCGTGTTTGACCAGTTCCGGCTCCGCCAGTCCGCTCAGGTGCCCCCGGATCAGCGCCCCGGCCCCGTCCGGGTCCGTCAGCACCACCAGGCCCCGCTCCTTTGCCAGCCGCCGCAGCATGGCCCGCTTGTCCGGCTCCCGGAAGATGCGGAAGCCGTCGGTGCAGACCACCGTGGCGTCCACTGCCCGCAGCAGGGCGTCCTTGTCGCAGCGCCCCTCCACCACCAGGACCTCTTTGACTCGGACCACGCTCAGACCCCCGCGGCCAGCCGGGAGAAGAGTTCCCGGAGCAGCGCCCCCGGGTCCAGCCCCGTGGACTTCATCCGGTAGTCGTACTCCGCGCAGAGGCAGACCTGCCGCCCCAGCTCCTCCAGGGAGCAGCGGGCAGCCGCGTCCCGGAGCTTGTTGTAGACGAAGGCATAGCTCGTCCCCAGCAGCTCCATGGCCTCGTCCCGGCCCAGCCCGGCGTCCATGGCGGCCCGGGCGGTGTACAGGCGGCGAACTTGCTGGCCGATCAGGCTGTTCAGGAAGATGGGGTGGTTGTCCTTGTCCCCCAGCAGCTCGCCCAGCAACCCGGCGGCCTCGTCATAGCGCCGGGCGGCCAGCAGGTCCGTCATGGCGAACACGTCCGCCTCCGGCAGCCGGTGGACCGTGGCGTCCAGGTCGGCCCGGGTGATCCGGGGGCCGGGGGCATAGGCGGCGGCCTTCTCGATCTCGGGGATCAGGGCGCTCATGTTGCTCCCGGCGAGAAAGAGCAGATACTCCGCCTCCCCGCGCCCGATCTCCTTGCCCAGGGCGCGGAAGCGGGCGGCGATCCAGCCGCTCAGGGCGGCGGGTTCCTGTTCCGTGAAGGCGAGGGCGTGCCCCAGCTTTTTCAGCAGCTTCACCGAGGCCAGCCGCCCGTCCGGGGCCTGGGCGGGACTCTGGACAAAGGCCAGGGTACAGAAGTCCGGCAGCTCCGCCAGAATGCCTTTCAGCCGTTCCAGCTCCGCGTCCTTGCAGCGATTCAGGTCATAGTCCCGCACTTCCACAAAGACCCGGGAGCCGAAGAAGGGCAGGGCGCTGACCGCCTCGCCCAGGTCGTTCAGGTCCAGACTCTGGCCGCTGGGCTTCCGGTGGTTCATCGTGTCCCCCTCGTCCAGGCAGAGGGCGCGCAGCGTGTCCAGATAGCGCTCCCGCAGGTATTCCTCCGGCCCGTAGAGCAGATAGACGCCCCCCGGCCCCCTGGCCCGGAGCGCCTTGATCTCCGCGTTGTAGTTCAGCCGTTCCTTATTCTTCGCTTTCGCCATGTTCCCTCCCGACGGTCAGGGAGACCGTCCCTTCCAGATCCGTCCGCCGGACCGTGATGTGCCGCGCCTCCAGCCGCGCCAGCGTCTCCGGCGCGGGGTGGCCGTATTTGTTGCCCGCCCCGCAGGAGAGGAAGACCGTCTCCGGCCGGATGCTGTCCAGCAGTTCCTCCGTGGTGGAAGTCCTGGCCCCGTGGTGGCCCGCCACCAGCAGCTCCATATCGCCCAGCTCATAGAACAGACAGAGGATCCGCTCCACGCCGCCGCCCACGTCGGCGGGGACCAGAAATTCAAAGCTTCCGAAGTCGCCAAAGACCAGCAGACATTCCTCGTTGACCTCCCCCACGCCGATGGGGGCGAAGACCTGGACCCCCAGGGGCCCCAGATCGAAGCGCCGGTCTTCGGCGATGCGGTAGAGTTCCGTGCCGCTGCGGGCAAAGGCCTCCAGAATGGCCGCGTCATAGACGTTTTCCTGATATTCGTCGGGGATGACCGCCCGGGCCACCTCCATGTGGCTGAGCAGCCGCCGCACCCCGTTGACGTGGTCCCCGTGGAAGTGGGTGAGGATCAAAAGGTCCACCCGCTGCCGCCCCCGGGAGGCCAGAAACTCGGCGGCTAGGTCCCCGGCCCGGACGCTGAGATCGGCGCTGCCGCAGTCGATCATCACCGTGGCGTCCCCGGTCAGGGCCACGATACACTGCCCCTGTCCCACGTCCAGCGCCGCCACTTCCAGCTGCCCTTCCAGTTCCGTCCCGTCGTGGACATGCAGCAGACAGAAGCTGACCAGGACGATGCAGATCGGCAGCACCGGGCGAAAGCGCTTCCCCCGCAGCGCCAGCGGGATGAGGAAGACCAGATACGCGAACACCAGCCACCAGGCCCC
>JAFYIF010000331.1 GCA_017538775.1 Oscillospiraceae bacterium
GCACAGCGAAAAAGCTGTGCCGCGCTGTCTGCATCTGTCCCGCAGGTCTCGCCGATTTTGATTTGCGAAGCCCGCGTCCCTGTGGTATGATGCTGGCATCCCAACAAAGGAGGACAGAGCGCATGGAAAGCGATCTCGGGGCGTCCGTGCCAAAGCTGGGCTTTGGGCTGATGCGGCTGCCCATGCTGGGGGACGCGGTGGACCTCCCGCAGACGATGGAAATGGCCGACCGCTTTTTGGCGGCGGGCTTCCGCTATTTTGACACGGCCTACGGCTACCTGAACGGCAAAAGCGAGGCGGCGGTGAAGACCGCGCTGGTGGAGCGCCACCCGCGGGAGGACTTCCTGCTGGCCACCAAGCTGCCCGTCTGGGCCGGGGTGAAGACGAAGGCGGCGGCGGAGCAGATGTTTTACACCTCTCTGGAACGCACCGGCGCGGGCTATTTCGACTATTACCTGCTGCACAACCTGGGCCCGGGCCGCACGGAAAAGTTTGAGGAATACGCCATCTGGGACTTCCTGGCCCAGCGCAGGCGGGAGGGCCTGATCCGGCACCTGGGCTTTTCCATCCACGACAGCGCCCAGGCCCTGGACCGGGTGCTGACCGCCCACCCGGAGGCGGAATTCGTCCAGCTCCAGATCAACTACGCGGACTGGGAAAGCCCCGTGATCCAGTCCCGGCGCTGCTACGAGACCGCCCGGGCCCACGGCAAGCCGGTGATCGTCATGGAGCCGGTGAAGGGCGGCACCCTCAGCACCCTGCCGCCCCGGGCCGCCGCCCCGCTGAAAGCCCTCTGGCCGGAGCGCAGCCTGTCCTCCTGGGCCATCCGCTACGCCGCCAGCCTGGAGGGGGTCCTCACGGTCCTCAGCGGCATGAGCGACCTGGCCCAGATGGACGACAACCTGAACACCATGCGCGAGTTTCAGCCCCTGGGCGAAGCGGAGTACGCGGCGCTGGAGGAGACCATGGCCGTCCTCCGCGCCACCCCCACCATCCCCTGCACCGGCTGCGACTACTGCGCGAAGGACTGCCCGATGCATGTGGGCATCTCCGACCACTTCCGGGCCATGAACCTCTGGAAGGTCTACGGCAACCTGCCCGCGGCCCGGCGGAACTATGAGATGGAGATCCGGGTGGGCGGCCACGCCCCGGCCAGCGCCTGCGTGGGCTGCGGCCGCTGCGAGGCGGTCTGTCCCCAGGGCATCCCGATTATCGAAGAGCTGCGGGGCGTGGCCGCCGCGCTGGAGGGCTGAGCCGTGCTGCATTTCGTCAACGACTATTCCGAGGGCTGCCACCCCCGGGTGCTGGCGCGCCTGGCGGAGACGAATCTGGAGCCCCAGCCCGGCTACGGGGAGGACGCCTACTGCCTCCGGGCCGCCGCCCGGATCCGGGAGCTGTGCCAGGCCCCGGCGGCGGAGGTCTTCTTCCTGTCCGGCGGCACCCAGGTGAACCGCGTCGCCATCTCCGCCCTGCTGCGCCCCTGGGAGGGGGTGCTGGCCCCGGAGACCGGCCACATCGCGGTCCACGAGGCCGGGGCGATCGAGCATGGCGGCCACAAGGTGCTGACCCTCCCGGCCCGGGCCGGAAAACTGGACCCGGCGGAGCTGGCCCGGGCGCTGGACCGCTTCCACGCCGACGCAAACCGGGCCCACATGGTCTGGCCCGGCCTTCTTTACCTCTCCCAGCCCACGGAGCTGGGCACCCTCTACACAAAAGCGGAGCTGCAAGCCCTGCGGGACATCTGCGACCGCCATCAAATCGCCATGTACCTGGACGGGGCGCGCCTGGGCTGCGCCCTGGTCAGCCCGGAAAGCGACCTGAGCCTGCCGGAGCTGGCAAAGCGCTGCGACGCCTTCACCCTCGGCGGCACCAAGCAGGGGGCCCTGCTGGGGGAGGCGCTGATCTTCCCCCGGGGCGCGCCGGCGCCTTTCGTCACCGTCCTGAAACAGCAGGGCGCCCTGCTGGCCAAGGGACGGCTGCTGGGCGCACAGTTCGACGCCCTGCTGGAGGACGGCCTGTACTTCGCCCTGGCCCGAAACGCCCTGGCCCGCGCCGAAGAACTCCGCGCCGTCTTCCGGGAAAAGGGCTACCATTTCTACCTGGAAAGCCCCACCAACCAGCAGTTCCTGCTCCTGGACAAAAAAACCCAGGCCCAGCTCGCTGGAAAGGTGGCCTACAGCTTCTGGGAACGCTACGACGAGACCCAGGACATCGTCCGCTTCTGCACCAGCTGGGCCACAACAAAAGACCAGATCGAAGCCCTCCGCCA
>JAFYIF010000332.1 GCA_017538775.1 Oscillospiraceae bacterium
GCCACATCCTCTCTGGTCTCAGGTGTTATGTGGCACAGTGCAGGATTCTGTTACGGAAGCGGTGGAAATTGCGTACACCGTAGCATACGCGCTTTAAGACTTTTGTTTTGTTGTTACATCCCTCTGTAAAACCGTTTGTGTATTTTACATCAAAAGCGTTTAGAATGTACTTTCCCCAGTTGTGAATCGCTCTGGTGCATTCATAGAATTCCGGAAGATGTGAAGCTTCAGCTTGTATGACCCAGGCATGTAAGCGCTCTTTCGCCTCTCTGGAAGAGGAAGAATGCATGAGATCGAGGAAGGAATTCTTCAAATGATAGGCTTCTTCCAGTCTGGTAGAAAGGCCCAGAATAATTCGAAGCTTTTGTCGTTCTTCATCCGTGAGTTTCTCAGGTGGCTTGTTCAGCAGCATTTTAGAACGTTTGCAATATTTTCTCCACGCATCAGACAGATGCTTCTGGACCTCCTTCCGTACGCGCTCCAGTGCCCAGATCACTTGTCTGGTCACATGGAACCGGTCAATTACAATGGTAGCTTTGGGAAAGCAGGTTGCCGCAATCTCCCGAAAATGCGGGTTCATGTCCATGATGACGTATTTTACATCTTTCCGGTCCTTAAACTGACAAAAATAATGAATGAGCGTCGCGTTTTTGCGGTTTGGAAGGATGTCCATTATTTTCTTATTTTTCGCATCTGTCAGGATCGTCTGGTATTTTTCTCCACCGGCATTTCCTTTGAACTCATCTATAGAAAGGACTTCGGGAAGTTTTTTGCAGGAATAGTTGACCAAATTGAAGTAGCGCAGCGCAGTACTGGCGGAAATGTTATGCTTTCTTGCAATGTACGAAGCAGAAACCGTATCACGGAAGTCGTCTATAATCCGGGCGTTTTTACGGCTCGTCATGCGATGGTAGCGTGGGAGAAACTTGTTCTGCTCATAGAACCGCTTGCCACAGGAGCCACATACATATCTTCTCTTGCGCAGATGGAGATAGACGTTTCTTCCAAAGGAAGGGCTGTCCTTGATGCGTTGCATACGGTAGTCATGCACACGATCCGTTTCAGCACCGCAACAAGGGCAGGCGTGCTTACGTCGGGGCAGTTCAATCTCAATGTGCTGATCTTCTGCGTCATTCCAAACTTTTTTGACGATTGCATCTTCCAATCCGAGCAGATTTGCGGTATGATTCTCGTAGAGCATAGTGGGGGATTCCTTTCTGGTGAGGTAGGGGTACTTTTATCTGAAAGGATTCCTTCTCTATGCTCCACTCTTTTTTTGCTCAATTGCAAGAAATGTTGGGTGTAGCTCCGCCTCTCGGCTTCGCTACCCCAACATTTATTATTATATAGCGCCCCAAAGATACGCCGCCCCCCGGCGCTTATCTCACCCGTTTGTCGCCCCAGAAGAACAGCGCCACGGTCCCCGGCCCCGTGTGGCTGCCGATGGTGGTGCCGATGTGGTTGATCTCCACCTTGCCGTTCATCTTCGGGAAGCGGGCCTCCACCAGGTCGGCCACGGCCCGGGCGTCCTCCATGCAGGCCGACTGGCTGATGTAGACCTTGCCGTCGTAGTTCTCGCCGTCCCGGGCGTGCTGGGCCATGCGCTCCACGATCTCGCGGATGACTCTGGCCTTGCCGCGCAGCTTGCTGCGGGGAATCAGGCGGCCCAGGTCGTCCATGTTCAGCAGGGGGCAGATGTTCAGCATCCCGCCGAAGATGCCCGCGGCCCGGGAGATGCGCCCGCCTTTGACGTAAAAGCTCAGGTCGGTGGAGAAAAACCAGTGGTGGAGGTTCAGCTTGTGCTCCTCCGCCCAGTCCCGCAGCGCGTCGATGTCCAGCCCCGCGTCCCGTTGGTCGGCCAGGGTGTCCATCAGCAGGCCGTAGCCGGAGGAAGCGCCCAGGGAGTCCACGATATACAGCTTCCGCTCGGGATAGCGCTCCCGGCAGATGTTGGCCGCGTCCATGGCGGAGTTATAGGTGCCGGAGATGCCGGTGGACAGGGTGACGTGCAGCACGTCCAGGCCCTGGGACAGGAAGCCCTCGAAATAGTCCAGATACTCGGAGATGTTGATCTGGCTGGTGCGGGTGTCCGCCCCCTCGCGCATGGCTTTGTAAAAGTCCGGGAAGGGGATGCTCTGGCCCAGGTCGTCCGGGTATTCTTTGTCGTTCAGGTAATAGTGGAAGCAGACATAGTGGATGTCCCGGGCTTCCATATGCGCACGGCTCAGATCCGCCGTGGAACTGCAACTCAAAACATAGCTCATGCTTGGGGGCCTCCTCGCTCAGAAGTTCTTTCCATCCTGACTGTACCCCGGCGCGCCGGGATCTGGCAAGCTACGCCCCGGTCCCGGGACTCTACTTTGTGAAAAAAGCCGCAGACCCCCGGTGGAACGGGGGTCTACGAATCGTAGAGTCAGGCTTTTTCGCGGGTTTTGCGGATGTTGAAGGCCAGATAGACCAGCACTTCCAGGGGCAGCAGCAGCAGAATGAGCTGCCAGCGGCGCAGGAGGAACCAGGCCAGCAGCACCAGCGACAGCACCAGCGCCATGATGATATACCGGTTGTGTTTCCCCTGATACCAGATCGTATTGAACACCAGCAGCACGATCAGGTCCGCGGGGATGGCGGCGTAGAGCAGCAGCCACTGCACATCGTCCAGCAGCCAGAGGATGATGAAGCTCAGAAAGAAGACCGTGAACAGCCCCACCAGGGCGCAGAGGATGATGAACAGCGGGTTATAGCGCAGGTCGCTCTTCTGGTCGGCCTTGGGCTTCCACTCGTCGTGGCTGCGCAGCAGCTCGTCCACCGTGACGGAGAACAGCTCCCCCATGGTCTTCAGCACCAATGCGTCCGGCACCGCCTCCGCCCGCTCCCACTTGGAGACGGACTTGTCGGAATAGTGCAGCCGCTCGCCCAGCTCGGCCTGGGTCCAGCCGGCCCCGGAGCGCAGGCGGATCAGGTTGCTGGCGAAGACGGCCCTCAGCTCGTCCATGGTCACGCCGACACCTCCACCGGCTCCATGGCCGTGTGCAGCACGTCGGTGATGGCCTCGGAGAACAGGCGGTCGGCGTGGCGGTGCAGGCTCGACAGGGTCTCCATGACGCCGGGCAGCTTGATGTTCCCCCCGGCGTACAGGTCCTGGTCGAAGATGAAATGCACCTCCGGGTCCTGGATGTTCCGCAGCCCCTCCCGGGTCTTCACCGTGCGGCTCAGGCGGCCCGGGCCCGCGTGGAGCTTGAGCTGGGCGCGCTCGTCCAGGCGCATCTGCACGTCCACGGAGCACTGGTTGACCTGCGTCTCGTCCACGCCGTCGTCGTCCAGCACGCCCAGATACTGAGGCTGGAACAGGTCGTTCCAGCGGCGGCCTTGCAGCTCCAGCCGCGTGCGGTTCACGGCGTTGACATAGCGCAGCCCCACCCGCTCAAAATAGGCCGGGCGGTAGAGCCGGATGAACTGGCCCAGCGGCTCGTCCAGCATCAGGGCGAAGTCCGCCCAGTTGGTGTAGCGCATCGTGGACAGGGCGATGAAGCTTCGGGTCAGGGAGAGCTTGTAACCCCCGTCCTCGGAGATGAAGGCGTGGTTGCGCACTTCCTCCCCGTCCTTGCCCTTCTCCACGTTCCGCTGATAGCGGGGGAAGGTCTCCCGCACCGTGTCCTGAAAGTCCGCGGGGGTTTTGGTGTCGATGGAGAGGATGGGGGGATAGCGCAGCTGGCAGATGACCTCCACCAGCGGAGATTTTTCGTAGACAAAGCGTTTTCCGTCGGAAGATCTCATGCTTGCTCCCTTCTTCTGAGGTCCCTCAGCCCGCGGTCTCCCGGGGGCGCAGGACCGTGTACTTCAGTTCCCGGACGCGCTCCAGCACCCGCCCCAGGGCCGGGCCGTCCAGGGAAGCGCAGTCCAGCCGGAGGCGCAGCCAGCGCCCCGGCGCTTCCAGCCAGGTGACGGCCAGCCACTCCGCCCCCGCCGTGTCCGCAGCGGTAAATCGGTCCGCCGTGCAGAGGACCAGACCCTCCGCCGCGGCAAAGGCTTCCGCCCCCTCCGGCCCGGCGGCCAGCAGCAGCGTCAGCGTCCGGGTGGTCTCAAAGAGCAGGGACGCGGCCTCCGCCCAGTCCGCCGCCGGGTCCCCGGTACAGCGGATGCCGAAGCTGTGCCCCTCCCCGGCCATGCGGCGCAGGGTCTCCGGGTCCCGGCGCAGCTCCTCCGCCGTCAGGAAAAAGCAGCTGCGCAGCCCCGCCCCGGCCAGCGCGTCCAGCATGGCCGCGTCCGGCAGCCCGGTGAAGCTCAGGGTCAGGATGTCCCCGGCGTGGGAGATCGGCGTGGGCGTCGGGCTGGGCGTCGGCGTCGGGGAAGGGGACGGGCTCGGGCTTGGGCTCGGCGTGGGGCCGGGCGTAGGCTTCGGGCTGGGGACGGGACTGGGCGCGGGCGTGGCGGTGGGGCTGGGCGTGGGCGCCGGCGTCGGGCTGGGGGTGGGTTCCGGCGTGTTGTATTGCAGGTAATAGCGGTGCATGAAATTCTGCGCGGCCCGCAGCAGTTCCTCGTCGGAGAGGACGGCCTCGCTGGTGATGCGGAGGATGTCGCCGTATTCGCCGCCGATGGTGCTGAGGCGCAGCCCGAAAAAGCTGCATACCATCCGCAGCGGCAGATAGACCGCGCCGCCGGAGTAGATGGCGGGGATGGAATAGTAGTTGTCCTCCCCGTCGAAGCAGCGGCCCGTGTGCATTTCGAAGAAAAGCTGCAGCTCGCTGTCGTAGAGATAGGCGGTCTGGGCCGCGCCGAAAAAGCTGTAGTGGATGCCCAGCCCGTAGTTGGCGAAGACCTGCCAGGGCACATAGATGCGCCCGCCCCAGGAGACGGCGGTGTTGATGAGTTCCGGGGGGATCAGGTCGTTGACGGAGAGAAAGCTCAGCCGCGTCTCCGCCCCGGCGGGCAGCCCACACAGCGCCAGCAGCGCCGCGCACAGCAACAGCGCCAAAACCCGTCGCCTCATGCCGCGCCCCCCCCTCTCCCGCCGGGCCATGCGGGCGGCCCGAGGATATGCTTCATTCTAACACAAAAAAACAGGGCAATCAAGCGAGAAAATTTGAAAAACCCCTTGACAGAAGCCAAAACATCTGCTATATTAATCAAGCGCTTGTGGCCGAGTAGTTCAGTCGGTTAGAACGCCAGCCTGTCACGCTGGAGGTCGAGGGTTCGAGCCCCTTCTCGGTCGCCACACAGCTTCCCTCCCAACGGGAGGGAAGTATGCTGCTGTAGCTCAGTAGGTAGAGCGCATCCTTGGTAAGGATGAGGTCGGCAGTTCGAATCTGCCCAGCAGCTCCACAC